>DATCFX010001210.1:0-1240 GCA_036509275.1 Pirellulales bacterium
CAGCGAGCGAACGAGCACACGGCTGGTGGCGCCGTAGGAGCGTCCATGGCCGGCGGCGGCCAGGATATCGAGCGGCTCGTCCCACAATTGAGCGGCCGTTTGCAGCACCGGGGCCAAGCCGCGCGTGAGATTGCTGGCGCCCAGCAAAACCAACCGCCGGGTCGGCGACGGGAGCGTGGCTGCGGAGTCTGGCACTGTTCACCAACCTCCCCGTCCGCCATTCGCCTGCAACAATTGGAAATTGGTATACGCCAGGTACAGGAACATCAGGGCGAGATAGAAATCGTGGAAACGGACATACGACAGCGCCGCCATGCCGACGGCCGCCACGACCGAGAGTCTCAGCGCCTGTTCGAAGCCCCGCCGCGGGTTGGTCATCTGCAGCACTTCGCGAATCACCTGCCCGCCGTCAAGCGGAAAGATCGGCAGCAGGTTGAACAGCCCCCAAAAAATGTTGACTTCCAGCAGGAAATAAATCACCAGTTGCAAGCGCATGTTCTCGATCGGCCGGCCGGGAAAATCCCAACCGAAGAAGCCGGCGTCGAACCACACGTGATAGCCGCCAAGCTTCAGCCCCATTTCCAACGCAAACGCAAACAGGAAGCCGGCAGCCGGGCCGGCCAGCGAGATCAGGATCTGCGAGCGAGGTGTCTGAGGACGGCCGAAGCTCCCCTCGGGAATCGTCAGCCCGCCGAACGAATAGAGCACGATGTGCGAGTGCCGCCCGTACCAGCGAAAAGCCAGGGCGTGTCCCATTTCGTGAACGATGAGCGAAAACAGCACGACCACGGCCCAAATCGCCACCACCTGCGGCGGCGAATTCAGGTTCAACAGCAGCGTCACCAGCCAGAACAGCGGATGAATCCGCACGTGAAAGCCGGCCAGGTTGAAGTGCAGGTCCCAGGCGGTGGGTGAGGGCTCGCCAAACACGTTTCGGTTCCAAACGCTTTGCCAAAATCGATTACACGCACGGATCGCGGCCGCGCCCGCGTGTGGCGCTGCCGGCCGCGGCGACGCTGTTGGCCCAACATAGCTTGCCGCCGGAGCGAACCCAAGGGGCGTGCCCGGCCACCGCGGACGCCGGACCCCCCGACGCCAAGCCAGGTCTAAGCTGGAATGTCGCGCCCGGCCTGCACGGCGGGCAGACAATGCGGCCGCGGCGGCGAACCGGCCGGCCGCGCCAGCTCGGCCAGAATATAGTCAGCCGCCCGCGCCGACGCCCCGCCGTGGGCGACTTTTT
>DATCFX010001211.1:0-3803 GCA_036509275.1 Pirellulales bacterium
CAACATTCAGCTCAAGCAGTCGGCCCCGCCGGCGGCCCAATCCTCACTGGGCGGCGCGGCGACGCTGGCCACGCAGGTCAGCCTGCGCAAGGACAAGGACGCCGGCTCGGGCGGCCGAAAAAAGATCGTCTTCATCGCCGGCAAGCCGAGCCACGGGTTCGGCCAGCACGAGCATCGGGCCGGCTGCCGGCTGCTGGCCAAGGCGCTCAACGCCAGCGGCCTGGTCCAGGCCGATGTTTACGCGGGTGGCTGGCCGACGGACGAATCGGTGCTGGACGATGCCGACTCGATCGTGATCTACGCCGACGGCGGAGCCAAACACCCGATGATTTCCAATTCGGAGCATCCGCAGAGCCTGGAGCATCTCGGCAAGTTGATGCACAAGGGCGTGGGCCTGGTCTGCATTCATTACGCGGTGGAAGTGCCCAAGGGGCCGGCCGGCGACGCCCTGCTGGATTGGATCGGCGGTTATTTCGAGCCGTATTGGTCGGTCAATCCGCATTGGACGGCCGATTTCAAGCAATTCCCCGACCACCCGATCGCCCGCGGCGTGCGGCCGTTTGCGATTAACGACGAATGGTACTATCACATGCGTTTTCGGCCGGGCATGGACGGCGTGACGCCGATCCTGTCGGCCGTGCCGCCGGCCAGCTCGCTCGCCCGACCTGATGGCGCGCACAGCGGCAATCCGGCCGTGCGCGAAGCGGTGCAAAAGGGCGAACCGCAGCACCTGGCCTGGGCCTGCGAGCGGGCCGATGGCGGCCGGGGTTTCGGCTTTACCGGAGGCCACTTTCATTGGAACTGGGGCGACAACGATTTTCGCACGACCGTGCTCAACGCCATCGTCTGGAGCGCCAAGCTCGACGTGCCCGCCGACGGCGTGCCCTCGAAAACGCCCACCATCGACGAACTGCTCGTCAATCTCGACCCCAAGAAAAAGCCGGCCGACTTCGATCCCGCCAAAATCCAAAAGCAACTGGACGAGCTGAATAAGTGATGAGTGCAGAGTGCAGAGTGCAGAGTGGGGTGCCGGGTAGCGTTCGTCTTTTCACTCATCACTCTGCACTCATCGCTCTGCACTTCCCTCCTACTTCCGCATTTCCTTCCCTCCGGACTTCCCCTCCATGATTCGTGTCGCTTGCCCGGCGGCTCTCGCCGCACTGTTGCTCTTGAACTTCGCCTGTGCCGAAACCAAGTCGCCCCCGGTTGGCGGCCGGCCGGTGGATGCGGTCGCCGCGCTGGACGTGGCGCCGGGCTTGCAGGCCACGCTGTTTGCCGCTGAGCCGATGCTGCTGAGCCCGTCGGATATCGACGTCGATCATCTGGGCCGCATCTGGGTGTGCGAAGTCGTCAACTATCGCCATCGCAACGGCGCCCGGCCCGAGGGCGATCGGATTCTGATTCTCGAAGACACGGACCACGACGGCCGGGCCGACAAATCGACCGTCTTCTACCAGGGGAGCGACATCAATTCGGCCCTGGGCATCTGCGTGCTCGGCAATCGCGTGATCGTGTCGGTGGCGCCGGACATTTTTATTCTGACCGACGTCGACGGTGACGGCCGGGCCGACAAAAAAGAGTCGCTGTTCACCAAGACCGGCCAGCCGCAGCACGACCATTCGACGCACGCCTTCGTATTTGGGCCGGACGGCCGGCTGTACTGGAACATGGGCAACACCGGCAAGGCCGTGTTCGACAAGCAAGGCAAACCGGTGGTCGATCTCTACGGCCGCGTCGTGAACGATAGCGGCCAGCCTTTTCGGCATGGAATGGCGATGAGCTGCGGCCAGGACGGCAGCCGGTTCGAGGTGCTGGGCTACAACTTTCGCAACGACTACGAACTGGCCGTCGACGCGTTCGGCACTGTCTGGCAATCCGACAACGACGACGACGGCAACCGTGGGGTGCGGATCAACTACGTGATGGAGCACGGCAATTTCGGCTACACCGACGAGATGACCGGCGCCGGCTGGAAGACGCCGCGGACGAATCTCGAAGCTGACGTCCCGCACCAGCATTGGCATCAGAACGATCCCGGCGTGGTGCCCAACGTGTTGCTCACCGGCGGCGGTTCGCCGACCGGCATTTGCGTGTACGAAGGCGAGTTGCTGCCGCCCGTGTTCCGCGGACAACTCATCCATTGCGACGCCGGCCCCAACATCTGCCGCGCCTACACGGTCCAGCCCGACGGCGCCGGCTACAAGGCCGAGATCGTAAATATTCTCGACGGCAAGCGGGACCAGTGGTTCCGGCCGTCGGACGTGTGCGTCGCGCCGGATGGTTCGCTGATCGTGGCCGACTGGTACGATCCGGGCGTGGGCGGCCACCGCATGGGCGACGTGGACAAGGGCCGCATTTTCCGCGTGGCGCCGCCGGGTGCCCGGTATGCGATGCCGCACTACGACTTTAGCTCCCCGGCCGGCGCCGCGGATGCGCTTAAGAGCCCCAATCTGGCAGCCCGATATCTGGCCTGGACGGCCCTGAATGCGATGCAAGAGAAGGCCGAGCCCGAACTGCTGAAGCTGTACGCCGCCGCCAACCCGCGCTGGCGTGCCCGGGCGCTTTGGCTGCTGGGGCGGCTGCCGGCCAGCGGGAAGCAGCATCTTGAGCGAGCCTTGAAGGACGCCGACGCGAACCTGCGCATCGCCGCGTTGCGAGCGGTGCGCGAGTTGGGCGGTGAGGTGCTGCCGGCCGTGAGCTTGCTGGCGCACGACGGTGCGCCGCAGGTGCGCCGCGAATGTGTCCTGGCGCTTTATCACAACCCAGCGGCCGAGGCGGCGAAGCTGTGGGCCGAGTTGGCCACGCAGTACGACGGCCGCGACCGCTGGTATCTCGAAGCCTTGGGCATCGGCGCCGACGGCCAATGGGACGCCTGCCTGGCGGCGTGGCTGACCAAGGTCGACAACCAATGGAACACGCCGGCCGGCCGCGACATTGTCTGGCGCTCGCGGGGCACGCATACGGCCGATTATTTGGCCACGCTGATTGCCGATCCGGCCACGACGCGTGAGCAGCTTCCGCGTTACTTTCGGGCCTTTGACTTCCAGACCAGTGGCACGCGCGAGGCGCTGGTGCGTTTGCTGGCGACGCGCGGCGTGGACGACGACCAGCGCCAGGCGTACATCATGGCCGAAAGCCTGAGCCGGTTTCCCAGCGACGCACAATCGAAGCAAGACCTGGCCCCGATTCTGGCGCGGGTGCTCGCCCGCGTGGAAGGCACCGAGGAATTCGTAAACCTGGTCGACAAGTTCGCGCTGGCCGACCGCTATCCGCAAGTCTTGGCCATCGCGCTGGCGCATCCGGATGAGCAGTTGGGAATCGACGCTGTTCGCCTGTTGCTGGCGAAGAAGGAGCGGCGGCCGCTGGCCGAGGCCTTGAAAGATCCCCAGCGGGCGGCCAGTGCGGTGCGCGTGCTGGGCAACTCCGAAAGCGCTGCGGCCGCTGGCCTGCTGCGCGGCGTGGTGATCGATGCGCGGCAGCCGCTCGAGCTGCGGCAAGCTGCCACCCGGGCGCTGGCCCGATCCCGCAGCGGCGGGACGCAACTCGTGGCCTTGGCCGAGCAAAAGACGCTCGACTCGGCTTTATTGCCGACGGCTGGCTTTGCCTTGCACGCGGCCGGCTATGGCAACCTCAAGGCCCAGGTCGACCGGCTATTTCCGCTGCCGCCCAGCAAAAATGCCCAGCCGCTGCCGCCGGTGACCGACTTGCTCCAGCGGCGGGGCGATAGCCGCCGGGGCAAAATCGTGTTCGAAACCACCGGCACGTGTGCCAAATGCCACATTGTGGGCGGGCAGGGCAAAGAA
>DATCFX010001212.1:0-2160 GCA_036509275.1 Pirellulales bacterium
CTGGCCCTGCCGCCTCAAGCAGCCGGCCTCAAGCTGGAAGGCAAGTGCGCCAAGCTGTGGAACGACGCGCTGGTTTCGGCCCGACGCGTGGCCGACGATCCCAAGCAGTCGCCCGCCGCCCGCGCCGCGGCCGTGCAGACGCTCGTGTTTCTGCCGCTGGGCGAAGTCCAATCGCTGCTCGCTGGCCTGCTCGCGGCCGATCAGCCCGAGCCGGTGCAGGCGGCCGTATTAAAACAGATCAGCCGTTACCATCAGCCCGAAGTCGCCGAGCTCGTGCTCTCGGCCTGGTCGGGCCTGGGGCCCAAAATGCGCAGCGCGGCGATCGAGTTGCTGTTGGCCCGGGCCGCTTGGGCAGGCAGGTTTCTCGATGCCATCGAGCAGAAGCGTGTCGGCCGCGCCGAGGTCGATGCCGGGCGCGTGCAACTGCTCGCCGGCTTTCCCGACGCCGACATTCGCCGCCGCGCCCAATCCGTCTTTGCCGCCGACGTGAACGAAGCCCGCGCGGCAGTCGTCGCCAAGTATCGGCCCGCGCTCGCCGCCAGCGGCGACATGGACCGTGGCCGGGCCGTGTTTCGCAAGCAGTGCGCCGCGTGTCATCGGCTCGAGCAGTTCGGCACGGCGGTGGGCGCCGACCTGGGGGCGATCTTCGATCGCGGCCAAGAAGCCGTGCTGTTGAACATTCTCGATCCCAATCGCGAGGTCAAGCCGCGGTATCTCGTCTACACCGTGGCCACGGTTGACGGGCAGGTGATTGCCGGCCTGATCTCGGGCGAAACCGCCACCAGCATGACCTTCGTCCAATCCGACGGCCAGGCCCGCACGCTGCTGCGCAGCGACATCGACGAGCTTACCAGCAGCGGTCGCTCGTTCATGCCCGAGGGCTTGGAAAAGCAAGTCAGCATCGCCGACATGGCCGACCTGCTCGCCTATCTAGCCGCCAAAAAATAACTTCGGCTTTTTTAACCCCTCACCCAGCGCTCTCCCACAAGGGGGGCTTTGCCCATAAAGTCTGACCGAAGCATTTCGTAGGGTGTGTCGAGCGCAGCGAGACGCACCAATTTGCCGGACGTGGTGCGTCTCGCCTTCGGCTCGACACACCCTACCGCCCTGGGAAGCGGGCTTTATGGGCAAAGCCCACAAGGGGTGAGGGGGTTTGCGGAGAAGCTATTGTTCGTTCGATCCTAAGTCGAAGGCCCTCAAGGGCCGGACTCGCGCGAGGCGTTTTGCTGATGCTCGATCTGTCTTTGCAGCGTGGCGTTGTCGATCCGGTCGAGCAACGATTTGTCGTGGATGGCGGGCGTTGGCAAGGTGCGCGAGGCAGCCGGCTCCGGTCGGCCCTTGTTGCTCGGGTCGAAGGTCAGGTCGCGATAAACACTGGTGACGAATAGCACCAGGCCAAAGAGCAGCCCCAGGCCATTGCGGACCCGCAACGATATCACGCCCGTGGCGGTCGTCGAACTGGAGCGCGCGACGCGGTCTTCAACTTCCTTAAGCGTTTGCGGATCAACCAGTGCCCATCCGAAGTATAAAACCAGCGCCAGCGCGCTACATGACAACAGCGAAAGGCCCATAGGAAACCGGGGGAACGAACGCCTGAAGACGGGGACATGCCTATCCGTCGATTATTAGCGGCAAATGCCCGAGCGACAAGGCATCTCTTCAACAGACGCCGCGGCCGCCTTGACGGCAGCCAACCGGCTGCGGAACAATAACGCCATGAACTCATTGCCTTTGGCACCCCTGGTGATCGGCAACATCAGCATCGGTTTTCCGGTCGTGCAAGCCGCCCTGAGCGGTTATAGCGACATGGCCATGCGGGTGGTCGCCCGGCGACTGGGGGCCGATTACACGCTTTGCGAGGTGATGCTCGACCGACTGGTGCTGCAGGGGGGGAAAAAGAGCCGGCGTTTTCTGGCCGTCAGCGACGAGGAGCATCCGGTCGGTGGCCAGTTAATGGGCAGCGACCCGGCGGAATTCGGCCCGGCGGCGCGCGAGTTGGTCGAGGCCGGTTACGACGTGATCGACATCAACTTCGGCTGCCCGGTGAAGAAGGTGGTCAAGCGCAATGGCGGATCCGGATGCCTCAAGGATCTCGGACTCGTGCAGCAGGTCATTCGGTCTGTCGCGAGTTCCACGCATCTGCCGGTCACCTGCAAAATT
>DATCFX010001213.1:0-1149 GCA_036509275.1 Pirellulales bacterium
AGAAACCGGAACGGCAAGCGAAGATCCTCCTTGACTCGTTCCTGAAGGGCAAGTTCGGCGGTCGCGTGGAATCGTTCGACGAACTCGCTAGCGGAGCGGGCCGGCTCGACCTCTATTTGCAGCTGAGGCTTATGCCTTTGGTTCCGGTGAGATCAACATCTTGTAAGTGAGCGGAGCGTGGCCGGCGGCGATGCCGAGCAGCGAACGGAAGGCGGCGTGGCGGGTGCGACGCCGGTTGAAGCGGAAGACGAACTCGTCGAGGTAGGATTGCAGATGCCGGCGTCGCAGGCCGTGATAGACGCCCAAGGCCCAGACTTTGAGGTTGGAGAAGACACGGTGTGCCCACGGCAAGACGACATGGGCGGCCATCTTGCCGACGATATGAGGATCGTGGTTGACGGCGGGAGCGCCGGGATAAGCGGACCAGCCGTCGGTCTTGGCCGTCGCCCCCGGCGCGAGGTTCTGGGCGATGAAGGGATGCAGGCTCTGGGCGGAGTAGTCGGACACCTCGGCGAGGCGGGCGCGGCCGGGACTGCCATCTACCACTTCGACAGCGCCGGCCACGAGAATTTTGCCCTGACGGCTGCGTCCACCGCCACCCGTCACCGGATCATGCTTGCTGCGGCAGGCGATCTCGGTTTCGTCGACCTCGACCAAGCCGGCGAGCGGGTTACGGTCAGGGGCCACCATGCTGCCGCGCAGCTTGGCGCAGAGCAGCCAGGCGGTCTTGTACGAGCCGAGGGCGAGTTGGCGTTGCAGTTGCAGCGCCGAAATGCCGTTGGAATGGGTGGCCATCAGATAGGCGGCCCAGAACCAAGTGGTCAGCGGCAGCTTGGAGTGGTGCATGATCGTGCCGGCGGTCACCGAGGTCTGCTTGCCGCAACTGGCGCATTCCCAGGTCCACGCCTTGGTTTGCAGTTGCCACGCCTTGCTGCCGCCGCAGGTGGGACACGCGAAGCCCGCCGGCCAACGCGCCGCGAACAGGTATCGCACGCAGGCCGCCTCATCCACAAAGCGCTGCTGGAACTCGATCAACGAGCGGGGAAAGTCGGTCATCGCTGCCACCGGAGCCGTTCTGTTCATGATATATTCTATCGCGACCTGGCTCGCTGCGGCACCACATTTCGTGACCCCGGACACAGAGGGATA
>DATCFX010001214.1:0-4965 GCA_036509275.1 Pirellulales bacterium
TTACCAGCAGCGGCTGGAGCTGGATACCGACTTGGGAATCCTCGAACTCGACGAGCGTGGCATGTGGGTCCCGGGGACGCTCGATCGCGTCGTGGCTTCGATGCCCACGGCGGTGCCGCTGCCGCCGCCGATTCCCGACGAGTGGTTCCAGGATGCCGAGTTGACGCCGCCGCCCAAAGACGGCAGCGACGAGCCACCGCCCGAACCGCTCCCCTTGCCAGCGGACAAACCCGAGGCGGACAAACCCGAGGCCAATGAGGAGCCGATCCCCGCTCCCAAACCGGTCGTCAAGCCGCTGGGCGGCGGCGACCCCGAGCAGGGGCCGACGGTGCTGCGACTGGTTGTCGATCAAGAGCCGCCCAACGCTGCCGCCGCGAGTGAAGCAGACGCCCAGCAAGCCGACGCGCGCACGGATCGTTGGCCGCTGCCGCAAAAGTCGGCCCAGTTGCGGAGAAAAAATGCTCCGGCTCAGCCGCAGTCGGCGGCGGCGAGGGATGCTGCCCCCTAACCAGGAGGTGTTTTCCGGCACGATTCGGCTTGAATTTGCGAGGCCGCACGCGGACAATTAAGCGCATCCACCGCTGAATCCTTCCAAGTACGTCGGAGCGAGCAAGTTTCTCGCCTTGGCCACCGTGCAGTCCATCCGAATTGTGTGGCCACCGGCCGGGGCGCAGGTATACGGTTAGATCGCAGAAGAACTCCTTCGCAACCCCTCTGCGCTTGCGCGAAGAACGGTGCGTGAAGGGGGGCCGGGAAAGACGGAAGTTATTTTTCGGTCGATCGATAGCGAAGATTCGTGACCGACAACGCTGCCGGACCCGAATCGAGCCAAGCATCAAGGACCACGCCCATGGCCACCACCGCTCCCGAGCCCACGGCTGCAGCTCCGCGCCTGCCATTGAAGCCCGCCAGCGCTCCCGGCGCCGCGCGCAAGCGCCGCCCGCGCGGCATGCGCTGGCTGCTGGGGCTCTTGCTGCTGGTGGTGATCGCCGGCTCGGTGTGGGCCGCGACTTCCGGCCTGGGCGGGCTAGTGTCGCATGAACCGACCCTGCACGTGCTGACGCAAAAGGTCGAGCGGGAGGATCTGTTGATTACCGTCACCGCGGCCGGCAACGTGGAAAGCGCCAAGAACGTGGATGTCCGCTGCCAGGTGGCCGGCGGTAGCTCGATCCTGTGGATTATCCCCGACGGCTCGGTGGTAAAACAGGGCGACGAGTTGGTGCGGCTAAACTCGGCCACGATCGAAGACCAGGTGAACCAGCAGAAGATCCTCTACGAAAAAGCCCAGGCCACGCGCATCGATGCGGAGAAGATGTATTCGGCCGCCAAGCTAGCCGTGCAGGAGTACATCGAGGGCACCTACATCAAGGAGTTGCAAACCGTCGAGGGCACCATCACGATCGCGCTGGAAGGCTTGCGCAGCGCCGAGAACTCGCTGCAGCACATCGCGCGCATGGCCCGCAAGGGCTATGTCACGCCGCTGCAACTGGACGCCCAGAAGTTTGCGGTCGAGCGGGCCAAGCTGGACCTGGCCGCGGCGCAGACGTCGAAAACCGTGCTGGAGAAATTCACCAAGGCCAAAATGTTCGAGGACTTGCAAAGCGCTCGCGACTCGGCCGAAGCCCGCATGCGGAGCGAGCAAGCCGCTAGTGAACTCGAGCTGACGCGGCTCAAGCGGCTGATGACGCAGCTCGAGCAATGCACCATCAGCGCGCCGCAAGACGGCATGGTGGTCTACGCCAACGATATGACCAGCAGCCGCAGCAGCTCGCAAATCAAGATCGAAGAAGGAGCCATGGTGCGCGAGCGGCAAGCCATCGTCCGCTTGCCCGACCTTTCGCAAATGCAAGTCAAGGTGATCGTCCACGAGTCGAAAGTCGATAGCATCCAGCCGGGCATGCGCGCCGGCATCACGCTCCAGGATCGCGATTTCCACGGCGAGGTCACGAGCGTCGCCACCCAGCCCGAGCCCACCAGTTGGATGAACACCAGCGTCAAGGAATACGCCACGACCGTGCGGATCGACGGCCACACCAGTGGTTTGAAGCCGGGCATGACGGCCAAGGTCGAGATCCTGGTGGCGGACCTGAAAAACGTGCTGAGCGTACCGGTGCAGGCCGTCGTGGAATTGGGAAACAACGCCTTCTACTGCTTCGTCAAGCAGGGCGATGCGATCCAGCGCCGCCACGTGACCGTCGGCCAGAGCAACAGCACGGTGGTCGAAATCAAGCAGGGGCTCGAGGAAGGCGAAGCGGTCGTGCTCAACCCGACCATCCCGGCCAGCCGCGATGACACGTTCAGCGACGAGCACGTCGACGTGGCCAGCAAGTTCGGCAACTCGAAAACCAGGACGGCGGCCAAAGGCCACGGCAAGCCGGGCATGCAGCCGCGCGAGGTCGGGCCCCCGCAGCAACCCGGGCAGCCGCGTGCCGCCGGCGAAAAAAGGATGGCTTCGGCCCAGTCGCGGCCCGACATGGCGCAGCTTGACCGCGATGGCGACCATCGCATCAGCATGGACGAAGCGCCCGAGCGGATGCGCGAGTACTTCCCCGTGCTCGACACCAACCACGACGGCTCGCTCGATGCGGCCGAGCTGGCCGCGGCCCGCTCGCGCCGCAGGCCAGGGCCGGCTGCCGACGGCGGCGGCCAGTAACGTGTTCTTCCGCTTTCTGCAAACCTTTCGCCTCGGCGTCAAAAGCCTGCTGCTGCACAAGCTCCGCTCGGGGCTGGCGGTGCTGGGCATCTTGATCGGCGTCACGGCCGTCATCTGGCTGGTGGCGATGGGCGAAGGCGTGAGCTACCAGGCCCAGCAGCAGATCAAGGAACTGGGCGCCACCAATATCATCATTCGCAGCATCAAGCCGCCGGAAGATTCGTCGCGGGCGTCCACCAGCCGCTTTGTGGAGTACGGCCTCACGCGGGAAGATTACCAGCGGATCGTCGGCAACGTGCCCACCGTGCGCGAGGCCACGCCGCTGCGCGAAATCCGCAAGGAAGTGCGGTTCATGGATCGCAAGATCGACGGCCGCCTGGTCGGTTGCACGCCCGGCTATCAGAGCATCAACAACCTCAAGCTCCGCCGCGGCCGATTTCTCACCGACCGCGACCAGGATCGGGTCGACAACGTCTGCGTGATCGCCAGCGAAGTTAGCGGCGCATTATTTCCGTACGAAGATCCGATCGGCAAGAGCGTGCAGCTCGATCGCGACTTTTACGTGATCGTCGGCGAAACGGCCCGCCGCGAGGCCACCGGCAGCATCGGCGGCAGCTTCTCCGGGCAGGACTACAACCAGGACATCTACATTCCGCTGGCCACGCTCGGCGCGCGGATCGGCGACAAAGTCCTGACCGCCCGTTCCGGCAGCCTGGAAGGCGAGATCGTGCAACTCAGCCAGGTCACGGTCACGGTGGGCAATATCGACGAGGTCGACGAAACGGCCGGCATGATCAAGGTCCTGCTGGAAAAATACCACGAACTGCCGGACTATTCGATCATCGTGCCCAAGGAACTGTTGCGGCAAGCCGAGATCATGCGGATCATGTTCAACCTGCTGCTGGTGCTGATCGCGGGCATCGCCCTGCTGGTCGGCGGCATCGGCATCATGAACATCATGCTGGCCACCGTCACCGAGCGCACGCGCGAGATCGGCATCCGCCGCGCGCTGGGCGCCAAGCAGCGCGACATCGTCCAGCAGTTTCTGTCGGAGACCATCGTGCTCTCGGCCACCGGCGGCCTGCTGGGCGTGCTGCTGGGATTCACGTGTCGGCCCGTCGTGGTCCACACGCGCAACTTGATTATGAACTTGTTCCCCGACATCGGGGCCTCGATGCCGCCGAACATCCGCGACCTCGAGCCGCGCATCGCCCCCTGGTCGATCATCGCGGCCTTTGGCATTTCGGTCGCCGTGGGCGTCGTCTTCGGCATCTACCCGGCCCGCCGCGCCGCCCAAATGGACCCGATCGAAGCGTTGCGCCACGAGTAGCAACTGCCGATTTGACTCGCGTCCCGTCGATTTGTCCGTTAATTAGACTTGTCCCGTTGAACGCCCGTCCTGGCGTCCTGGTCCATTTATTCGTGCGAGGACATTGGCCGGATCGTGTTTGCCATGGTTGACGCCGGCCTGCTAAGAAAGTCCGAACAGGACTCGGTTGAGGATTTTCGCGAGTCTTCGATTTTGACGTCGCTTTCCATGAGGTCAGCGCAATCGCCCAGTAGGTGGACGCAGCAAGATCAGGGAAGGGTGTAACAAGACGCCGTTCAGAAATACGTCGATGTCCGCGTCGTCGAGGCCGTGGTACCGCCGCAAACGCTCCGACGCGTGGATGCGCCGGGCCTCGCTCAACAGAACTTGCGACGTGACCAGTCGATGCGGCCGTGCTTGAATCAGCCCTAGCTAGCAAGGGTCCAACTGCTCTGGAGCCCAGCGGCTGAGGCCGGGTATCCTACGCCCCCAAGGCAAATTGCCAGCGATCCTTTGACGTTGGTCTGAATTGAAGATTGCATGGGTGCCATGCAACGCGGCGTGGGCATGGCACCCAAACGATGCTTGCCCCCATCAATGCAGGATTTGGCGGAACGCCAGGAGGGCCTCTTGCGACGCTTGCTGTTGTTGGCACTTCCGGTGGCACTCGCTTTCGGCGGCTGGTACTTCCACGAGCGCTACCAGATCGAGCAGGGGCCGGCCGGCATCTCGATCAAGCTGCGCGGGTCGCAACCGGCTGCGGTTCACGTCGCCCCCCCGGTGCATGTCGCGACCAACGACACGATCCGCATGGCAACCGTGAACCTCGATCCGCTGGGCGAGGGCAAGCTCGAGCATCCGGAGATGGTCAAGGTGCTGGCTCAAACGGTCCGCCGCTTCGACCTGCTGGCCGTGCAGGGAATTCGCGCCGATAGCTCGGACGTGCTGGCCGACTTCGTCGCGCAACTCAACGCCGAGGGCCCGCGCTACGACTATCTCCTCG
>DATCFX010001215.1:0-2096 GCA_036509275.1 Pirellulales bacterium
TTCAGCCCAGCGGCCGCATGGAACTGGGTGCCCTGAGCTATGTGAACGTCGAAACCCGCAACCGCAGCTTGCTGGTACAGGCGTTTCACACCTTTCCCGACGACTACGCCATCGTCAAGAGCCAATCGCTCTTCGAGATTCCGTAGCACGGCAGGCTGTTTTTGGCGAAACGCCTTTGGTCGGGCCTAAACCGCCAGAAACTTGGCGATCGCGCGATTCACGTCGGCCGGATTCTCCATCGGGGCCATGTGGCCGGCGTTCTCGATCACCCGCAGGCTCGCGCCAGGAATCGCCTGGGAAATGGCCCGCATTTCGTCCGGCGGTGAAATGGCGTCGTGGGCTCCGACGATCAACAGCGTGGGCACGCGCACGCTCGGCAGCCAGGCCGTGACATCCGGCCGCTCGGCCATGCCGTATTGAGCGGCCGCCGCGCCGGCCGGTGGGGCCACGGCGATCATGGCCCGCACGGCCGAAATCACCTCGGGCCGCCGCTGGGTGGTTCCCGGCGCGAACAGCTTGGGCAGCATGGCCACGGCCAGCGCTTCGGTGCCGGCGGCCAGCACGTGCTCGGCCAGCTTCCGCCGATTGGCGGCCGCCTCGGACGAGTCGGCAATGGCCCGGGTGTCGCACTGCACCAACCGGCGCAAACGATCGGGGTATTTGCGCGCGAACTGCCACGCCACGTAACCGCCCATCGACAGGCCGCAGAGGGCCACCGGCCCGGCGATCTCCAGGGCATCGAGCAGGCCGCGGCAGTCGTCGGCCATCTGCTCCATCGTCACCCGGCCCGGCGTCACGACGCTCGCACCGAAGCCGCGCAGGTCGGGGGCGATCACGCGCCAGCCGACCGAGAAAAACTCGAGCTGCGCTTCCCACATCGTGTGATCCAGCGGAAAACCGTGCAACAGCACCAGCGGCGGCCCCGCGCCGCGCACTTCGACGTGGAACGTTTCGCCAGCGACGAGGACCTGCATGGGGGGAAATGATGAATGCGGAATGATGAATGATGAATGCAGCCGATTACTTGGCCGGGGCGGCGTCGGGCTTTTTCTTTTTCGCCTGGGCCAGTTCTGCGTGGAAAAAGTCGAGTTGCCGTTTGAGCTGGTGATTGTGCGGATCCAGGGTCACGGCCTGCGATTGGTACTTGGCCGCGTTTTCCAACTCGCCCAGAGCGTAGTAGCAGCGGCCCAGCGTGTCCAGATAGCTGGCCTCATTGGGACGCAGTTCGAGTGAGCGCAGCGAACAGCGTAAGGCTTCCTTTTTGTCCCCGTCGGTGTTCGCCACCAGCCAGGCCAATTGGTTGTAAGGAATCGAGTTTTCGGGCGATTGTTCGATCGCGCCGCGAAACTGCTCGACGGCTTCCTTGATCAGCAGCAGCGTGCGTTTGCGGAGCGCCGGCGCCAGGTCTTTGATGCGGTACAGCGCGATCAGCACGTCGGCATCCGTGGGATCCTGATCGAGCCCCTTTTGCAACTCCTCGATCTGCTTGTCGCGATGCTTCAGCGATATCTCGTGACAAGCGTAGAAGTAGTGCATCCGCGAGCGCGTCGCCTTGGGATCGACCTCCAGGTCGTCCAGCGACTGGCCGTCCTTGACCGCCTTGTCGATGTCCCGCGACTCCGCGTGCAACACTTCGGCCGCGGCCTGGTCCTTCTGCTCGTCGTGCAGCATTTCGGCCAGGTAGCTCTGGGCCTTGACCGTGAGAAACCGGCCTGGCGGACCGATCTTGATCGCCGCGCGATATTCGTTTTCCGACCAATCAAACAGCCCGCGGTCCTTGAGCTTGATCGCCGCGATCAAATGCTGGCGCTGGTCCTGGGGGTTGAGCTTGAGCGCCCGCTCCGCGGTCTCGCTGGCCAGCTTCGAATTCCCCTGGGCGTTGCAGGCCTGGGCCAGCGTGTACAGCAGCATGGGTTCCTGCTCGAAGCGGTCGGCATACTTGCGGGCCGCTTCGTCCACGATCGCCCAGGCCTTGTGCTCGACGAGCCAATTCAGCATGTCGTTAAGCGCCTCGTTATCCTCCGGCTCGATGGCCGCCATTTGGCGCATGGCCGCCTCGGCTTCCGTCTTGCGTCCCAGGCGATCCAGGTTGTTGA
>DATCFX010001216.1:0-2611 GCA_036509275.1 Pirellulales bacterium
CTGCCACAACGGTTTGCCGCGTTGCGCGAGATGCTTGCCGAGCGTTTCGCCCGCCCCTGTCGAATGGTCGACACGCACGAAGAGACGCTGCACGGCTTGCTGCGACTGGCCCAGCGCATGTCTTCCTGAGATCGTCCATCGGGCGAGTTTACGGCCAATCGGGCTCCGGCCGCTTCCAGCACCGCTCGTAAGTCCGCGATGCCTGTTGCACGTCGGCGTGCTGTTGATCGGCGGCGCGTGTTGGCTCTTCGTCGACGTGTCTCATCCGATTGATGTAGCCGACGGTCCCCGCGTCGCATAAGTGTATTCGGGGCCGGTCGGCAGCGGCCGATCCTAATTCTCCGCGGCTCAACTCGGGCAACTCACACGGTTCGCGCGTGGGTACGCGGGTGGGCGCTGCGCGATCAAGCCGAACGCTCGGTCGACAAGCATCGCCCTATCGGCCCGCCGGAATCGGGTTGCATTGGAAGTGAAACCGCACAACCACGGGAGGCGCGCGATGGCACGGTTTATTGTGAAAGGCGATGCAAACGGCGGCCTGGGCTGGAGTTCGCGGCGCGAGAAGTCGCGCCGCGCGCTGCCGGACGGGCGTAAGTTGCGTTCTGGAATGGCTTTTGCTAATTCGTGGCCAACCGCCGGTATCTCGATCCTCGTATCGGGTTGTCAGGGCTTGGAGGCCGGGGCAGCGGGTAGAGGAAGACGGCCCCGTCGCTGCTCAAGGGTTACAAAAAGGGCGTGGTCGGTCGGACTGCTAAAGTCCTGTTGCCCGTTTCAATCATTCATCATTGCGGAGACCTTGGCCATGCTTTCCCGAAGATCGAACATTCTGGCTCTCATCGTAACCTTCGCCGGCGGCTCTGCGGCCTTTGGCCAGGCGGCGGCCAACCAGGCTCGGCCCGAGCCAACGGCTGGTAAGCAATTGATTCGCAGCAACAGTATTCAGGCCGGCCAGCCGGTGGCTGCGGTAAACAAAATCGTGACGCCGATCCCCTTGTCGGCCAAAGAGCGCGATGCGGCCTTGGACGGCATCGATCGGCATGTGAGCGAGCAAGTCGTGCAACTCAAAGAAAAGCTCAAGAACGTGCTGCCCGACGAACTGGCGATACTCACCAAGACAACCGGCTGGCAGCCGGAGAAGCAGAACGCCCTGCTGGTGGCGCTGCGGTCGGCCGACCCGGCCGCCGTGTACGAAGCCTGGACGCAAGGCAATCCGCAAGACTCGGCCGGAGCGGAAATCACCGCGCGCCAGACCGACGTGAAGCGCGTCTTTGCCCGGCTTGAGCAGGACGTCAAGAACAAGATTGCGATCAACCAGGACGTGACCGAACTGGACGCGGCGCTGTCGAAAATTGCCAGTTCCACGCCGACGTCGGTCGAGGCGCAGCCGATGGTTAGCATGCTGAAAACCTGGGCCGAAGTCCGCAAGCTAGTGGAAGGCGCCGTGCCCGAAAACGGCCCCACGGCCAAGTTGCCCACTGGCAAAGTTTCGTTGGTCTTCGACCCGGGCGTGGCGGTTGGCAAGGCCGTGGTCCTCAGTGACAACGCCGTGCTGATCGGCAACCACGGCCGCGGCCCGTTGTCGATTACCTTGGGCAATGCGGCTGAGGCGTTGGGATTGCCTATCGTGACCAGCCTGCCGCTGCCCGAGGCCCAAGGGCAAGAAGTGGTGTCCGGCGTGCTGCTGGTAAACCCGCCCACGTCGCGCGGCACGGTCAACTACAACATCAACGGCACGCGTTACGTGATGGAGCCCGGCATGGGCCAACACCTGCAGCCTGCCCCGCAGTGGATCATCGAATACGACCGCGGCGAAGGCATCGGTATGGCGACGTACACGATGACCGATGGCACCTACTACTTCACGCCGACGGACAAGGGCTGGCAGCTCTATAAAGAGAAGTTCGAAGTGGTGCTCGACAACTCGCAGAACCCGGGAGAGTTCAATTTCGTGTTCCACGGCAAGACCATGACGGTGCCTGCCAACGGCACGCTCAAGCTCGACGGCATCTACCCGCTGGTGGTGAAGTTCGATCGCGGCAACGGCAGCGAGCTGGCTATCAAAACCATGCGTTTCGTGGGCACGGTGGAGGTGGGCGTCAACCCGACCACCAACACCTGGGACCTGTTCCCCACGAACCAAAACCAGCGCGAGGTGACCAACCTGAAGTTGTTCCAGTAAGTGTTCTCGACTCCCCCGGCCGGCAGATTGCCGGCCGAGGGTTCAACGGACTACGACGTGCAGCCGTCGCCGCAGCTCAACCCGCGGCGGCGGCTTCTTTGTCCGTTGAGCACTTTGCTTGTGCAGCCTGAAGGGCACGGTACAATAACGACAGAGCACGTTTCCAGGTCGCACTGCTTGCAGGCCGAGCGGGCGGCCTGGAACTTCGAATCTGCCGATTTCACCTCGCGACGGTTCCCTGTCTCTCGTTTCGTGCTCCTGCAAGGCGCAACGCATCCGCCGTTGCGCTAAAAAGGCGGCTTTTGATGTCTTGTGTTCGCGGCGGTGTGCAGGTCGCTTGGGCTGCGCTGCCCAAGGGCTTGGCGGCAGGCTGGCTAAGGATCGCCCGAAAAATAACTTCCGTTTTTCTCGGCCCCTCACCCTGCCCTCTCC
>DATCFX010001217.1:0-5786 GCA_036509275.1 Pirellulales bacterium
CGGGATCGGCTGCCAGCGCCACGTTTACGCTGGACGTGACGACCACCGCCTTCCCGCCACTGCTGCCGGCCGGGCCGCCTGGCAGCCAGGTATCTCACGGCACGCTCACCGGAGCCGTCAACTTTGTGGGCGACACGGACAGTTACACGCTGAGCCTGGCTGCCGGGCAAACGCTGTCGATCGCGCTGCTGCCGTCCGCCGGCTTGCTGTTGGGGCAGATCTCCTTGAGAGGTCCTGGCGTGAGCGACCTGGCCCTTTCGCCGGGCGCGGGCATCGCGGCCCTGCTGGAGAGCGTGGCCATTGGCTCCTCTGGCACCTACACGATCACGGTCACCGGCCTGGCTGCGGATACCGGAGCCTATACGCTCGAGGCCGTGCTCAACGCGGCCTTCGAAGACGAGTCGCTGGGCATCGATAGCGACGATTCGCAGCTCGTCGCCCAAAGTCTGGACGGCGGCTTTCGATCATTGGCCGGAGCCGCCACGGAGGCTGCGGTCGTCGGCTCGTTGTCCTCGTCCAACGACCAGGATTGGTACCGTTTCACGCTGGCGGCCGGACAATCGGTGTCGCTCGATGTGCTGGCCGCCAACGGCGCTTCGGGGCTCGAGCTGCGCGACGCCAGCGGCAACCTGATCGCCAGCGGTGCCGCGCTGGGCACGGTCGCGGCCGTCAACGATTTCGTGGCTACGACGGGCGGCATTTATTACGCGCGGATCTTCGGCAACGCGGCGCAAGACTATTCGCTGCTGATTACGGAAAACGCCGACTTCGACCTGGGGCAAGGCGCGACGTTGGCCACCGCGCTGCCGATCAATAGCGCCGTCCAAGACGGCCAGCAATTGATTTCCGGCCAACTGGGCCCGAAGCTCCTGGAAGGCTTCGAATCCAACAGCCTGGCCGCTTACACCCCGCTGATTCCTGCGGCCGATAGCGCCACGCTCGTCAGCACCGCGGCGCATGACGGGCAGCTCGGCCTGTCGACCGGCGCCGATACCGAATGGATTTACCGCGCCGACCCGGCCGCCCAGGTTGAGCAGGGAGCGACGCTCTCCGTGTGGGTTCGCTTCGACGGCAGCGCCACCGGCCGGGCGTACTTCGGCTTCGGCGCCAGCGCGGCCGGCACGTTGTCGCTGGTCGTCGGCGGCAATACCGACCAACTCTTGCTCCAAGACAACACCGGCTACGGGTTCATCACGCTGGCCGCGGTTTCTCAAACGTTCCAGGCGGGCACTTTCTACCGGCTGCAAGTCAACTGGGGCGTCGGCGGCACGATCGTCGGCCAGTTGTACGCCAGCGACGGAACCACGCTGCTCAACAGCTTGACCGCGACGGACAACGCGATCACTTCCGGCGGCATCGCCTTCCGTGGCTTCGGCAACAACTTCGACTTCGACTCCGTCACGGTCAGCGCCAACGCCACGAACTTCTACCAGGTGCAAATGGCCGCCGGCGCCGTACTGGGCGCGACGACCAGCACGCCGGGCGATAGCGGAGGGCTGCCCGGCAACAACCTCGACCCGCAGCTGCAGATTTTCAATGCTGCCGGCAGCCTGGTGGCCAGCGACGACAATTCGGCGCCCGATCATCGCAACGCAATGCTGAGCTACACGGTGCCCGCCGGCGGTGCCGGGACCTATTACGTGGCCGTGTCGCCCTCGCCACTGACGACGACGGCCACGGCAGGCACGTACGTGCTCGCTCTGACCGGAACGCTGGTCAACCACGCGCCAGTGCTGAATGCGAGCGTGACGATGACGCTGCCCACGCTGGCCGAGGATCCCAGTACCAACGCGGGCGCATTGGTGTCGGCGATGCTAGCCAGCGGGGCCGGCGGCTCGCCGATCAGCGACGCGGATCCTGATGCGGTCCAGGGCATCGCCGTCACCGGCGTCGACGACTCGAACGGCACGTGGCAGTACAGTTTCGACAATGGCAATAGCTGGACCGCGCTGGACGCGCCCAGCCCCGCCAGCGCGCTGCTCTTGCCCGCCGACGATCTGACGCGCATCCGCTTCGTGCCCGACCAGTATTACGTCGGCAGGCCCGCATCGTCGATCACCTTTCGTGCCTGGGACCAGACCAGCGGCGTGGCTGGCGGCGTGGCCGACGCTTCGGTCGGTGGAAACAGCACGGCCTTCAGTGCCGCGGTGGGCACGGCGACGATCACGATCACGGAGGTCAATCATCCGCCGGTGCTGCTCAGCGGCGCGATGACGAACCTCGAGGTCGTCAAAGGCTCGGGACCCGTCTCGCTGGCCCTGGTCGGCTTGACCTTTGGGCCCGGGGGCGGGGCCAACGAGCAGTCGCAGACGCTCGCCTACACCGTGACCGCGGTGCCCAACTCCGTGAGCGGCTCGATCCTGATCCCGGGCAACCCGACGCCGCTCGTTGCCGGCCAGGTGATCACGCTCGCGCAGTTGCAAAGCCTGGAGTTTGTCGAAGCGGCCAACGATCCTGGATTGCGCGGCACGTTCAGCTTCAACGTCACCGACAATGGCACGACCGGTGGCCAGCCGGATCCCAAGACGCTCGGCGAGTCGCTGACGATCTCGATCCTCGTCCGGCCCGAGACCCAAATGCTGGCCGACATCAACCCCGGCAGCGGCGGCTCGTCGCCCAAGTATTTCACGGTGGACAACCAGGCCATCTTTTTCTCGGCCGACGACGGCACGCACGGCGTGGAGTTGTGGGAAACCGACGGCACGACGGCCGGCACTGTGCTGGTCATGGACATTTCCACCGGCGCGGCGACCCGCAACTCGAACCCGCGCTGGCTGACGGTCATGAACGGCAAGGTGTATTTCGAGGCGTTCGATCCCGTCGATGGCTACGAACTGTATGTGAGCGACGGCACGGCGGCCGGCACGCTGCTGGTCAAAGACATCGCGCCGGGCGCAGCCGCCGGCGCCCCGACGGACATCGTCAATCTCAATGGCGAGCTCATCTTCCAGGCGCAGGACCCAACCAACGGCGTGCAGCTTTGGGAGAGCGACGGAACGGCCGCAGGCACCGTGCTGCTCAAGGACATCAACCCTGGCGGGAACGCCGATCCGACCAATCTCACGGTCGTCAACAACACCGTTTTCTTCCAGGCTGACGACGCCACGCACGGCGTGGAGTTATGGAAGACCGACGGCACGACGGCCGGCACGGTGCTGGTCAAGGACATCGAGCCGGGCGGCATCGGATCGTATCCATCGTCAATGGTGAGTCTGAACGGGACGCTGTTTTTTGCCACCGGCAATGTCCAGCCGCAGATCTGGAAGAGCGACGGCACCGCCGCCGGTACGGTTCCGCTGACCGACTCGGCTGGCATCACGATCGATAGCGCCAGCGACCTGAGGGTGGCCAATGGCGAAGTGTATTTCATGGCCGCTGCCGGCAATGGCGGCTTCGCGCTCTGGAAGACCGACGGCACGACGGCCGGCACAGAGATCGTCGACGATGTCGATCCCACGGCCGCGTTCCCGTGGCCCGCCAATCTGGTAAACGTCAATGGCACGCTCTTCTTCACTGCCAACGACGGCACGCATGGCCCGCAATTGTGGGCGAGCGACGGCACGACCGCCGGCACCGTGATGCTCACCAACGTCGCCGGCGCCAACGGCCTGCAAGCCGAAAACCTCACCAATGTCGACGGCCAGTTGTTGTTCAGTGGCACCGACGGCGCCAACGGGGTCGAACTGTGGCGCAGCGACGGCACGGTGAGCGGCACCGAGATGATCGCTGACATTAACCCCGGCAGCGGCGGTTCGTATCCCGAGTATTTTGCCGCCATCGACGGCACGCTGTATTTCTCGGCCGACGACGGCACGCACGGCACTGAGTTGTGGACCTACTCGCACCTGCCGCCAACCAGCACGGGTCTGCCGAACCTCGAAGTCGCCGAGGGCGCGGGACCAAGCACCGTGAGCTTGTTCCCGGCCTTCAGCGATCCGGTGGATGCCAGCCCCAGCCTGAATTACACGATTGTCGGCGACACGAATTCGAGCTTGTTCGCTGCGAATCCGATCGATCCGGTGACGGGCACGCTGACGCTCGATTATCAAGCCAACAGGTTCGGCACGGCCAGCATCACGGTGCAAGCGACCGACTCGGCCGGTCAATCCGTGCAGACCACGTTCACGGTCGTCGTGGATAATGAAAATCACGCGCCGGTGCTCAATAACCGGGTCGGCCTCGTGTTGCCGACCATCGGCGAAGATCCGTCGAGCAACCCGGGCGGCTCGGTGCCGGACCTATTGGCGACCGGGGCGCTGGGCCATCCGATTGGTGACGCGGATTATGGTTCGCCGCAGGGCATGGCGATCGTGGCGGCGGACAACTCGAACGGCGCCTGGCAATTCTCCGTCAACGGCGGCGCTGCCTGGACCGCGGTTGGTGCGCTCAGCAGTACCCACTCGCTGCTGCTGGCGTCCAGCGCCGCAGACCTGCTGCGATTTGTCCCGAATGCAAATTACAACGGCAGCCCGACCGTGATGCTCCGCGCGTGGGACCAAAGCTCCGGCAACGATGGAACGTATGCCGACACGACCGTGACCGGCGGCTCCAGCTCCTTTAGCATTGCCGCGGTGAGTGCCACCCAGACGATTTACGCCGTCAACGATCCGCCGGTGCTGGCCGCTGGATCGCTGGACCCGCTGTCGGTCGTGCTCGGTTCCGGCGTCACGTCGTTGGGCCTGGCCGGCGTGCTGTATGGCCCCGGTGGCGGACCGGAAGAAGCGTCGCAAACGCTGACCTACACGATCACGGCCGTGCCCGATCCGGCCCAGGGCACGGTCGTGCGCTCCGGCAACACGACGCCGCTGACGCTGGGCACGGTGCTGACACTGGCCGATCTGCAAGGCCTACGCTTTAGCGCCAACCCGGCCGACACCGTAGGCGGGCATTCCACCTTCAGCTTCGACGTCACGGACAATGGCACGACCGATGGTCAGCCCGACCCACTGACGCTCGGCCAGAATCTGCTCATCGCCGTCAACCTGCGTTCGCCGCTCGCGCTAGTGGACGATCTTGATCCCGGGACCGATTCGTCGAACCCCGGAAATCTCACCAATTTCAACGGCACCCTCTTCTTCACTGCCAGCAATGGCATGCTCGGCGACGAACTTTGGAAAAGCGACGGCACGGCCGCGGGCACCACGCTGGTCAAGGATATTGATCCCGGCCCGGGCAGCTCGACGCCCGAGTATTTGACCGTCGTCGGCGACACGCTGTTCTTTGTGGCCAACGACGGCACGCATGGAACTGAGCTGTGGAAAACCGACGGCACGACGGCCGGCACCGTGCTCGTCGATGATATCAATCCGGGCAGCGGCAATTCATATCCCAGCCAGTTGACCAACGTCAACGGCACCCTGTTCTTTACAGCCAACGACGGCACGCATGGCACCGAACTATGGAAGTCCGACGGAACGGCCGCCGGCACGAGCATGGTCATGGACATCGACCCGGGCAGCGGCACCTCGGCGCCTTCGGATCTGACCAGCCTCAACGGCATTCTGTATTTTGCGGCCAACGACGGCACGCACGGCTCGGAACTCTGGCGCAGCGACGGCACGACTGCCGGCACCTACATGGTCCGCGACATTGACTCTGGGGCGGCGAGCTCGCTGCCCGGCAACTTTGCCGCGTTCGACGGCCTGCTGTATTTCAGTGCCAACGACGGCACGCACGGCAGCGAGCTGTGGAAAACCGATGGCACGCTGGCTGGAACCACGCTGGTGATCGACCTCAATCCTGGCGGCGTCGGCGGCTATCCCAGCGAACTGGCCGTCGCCGGCGGC
>DATCFX010001218.1:0-4737 GCA_036509275.1 Pirellulales bacterium
CCAACAACAAACAACGCGGAATCGACTGGCACTTCACCGTCGAAAACGCACGCACCAAACTCAAGAAACTCTACCCAAAAACCAAGGTTTGACAGGGCACTAGTCTGTACGGCAACCAAAAAGCCGACCTGTGCCGGCCGGAACGAGCGAGCGACATGGGGCCTCCATCGCCCGAGTTGCAGCCACAGAAAGTCGGCGCCAAGAACGCCATAAACTATGTTTTTACAGGTGCTTACGGCGCACTCGTGAAGACCTTCCCGCTTTTTGTCGCTTTGGCTGCAACGGCCCGGCGTATTCATAATAGGGGAACCCCCCGTGTTTTGGACGGCCTTCGTTTCAAACCGCTAGACATATGCTCTCTCGCACCGATCTTGCACTTGATGCCTTGTTCGAACAGAAATTGCAAGCGGGCGACGAGTCGGTCTTAAGCGAGGCCCTGCAACGGTACGAAACAGAGTTGCGCGCTCGATTGCGGAGGCAGTTCCCCGACTCATTGCAGGAGGCTGACTTAGACGACGCAATTTCGATGGGCCTGTATCGACTTTGGCGCTACCGCCAACAATACGACGCACACCGCTCTCCGTTTGGGGCGTGGTTCTATCTGCTGACGCGGTCAGCGGCGTTCGATCTGCTTCGGCGTTTGCCACGCGTATCGCTGACGGATCCCCGGTTGGTTAACAGGCCGTTTATCGGCGACAAATCCGCGGACGTCGACCCAGCCACCACGCTGCGGTTGCAAAACCTGGAACGAGCCATGCAACAACTTTCCGAACTCGATCGACGAATTCTGATGACGTTCGCCACGGCCGCCGACGAGCGAGGTTGGTCGGAACCGCTCGCGGACGAGTTGCGAATGCCCGCTTCGACCATTCGCTCGCGCAAAATGCGCGCCCTGGCTCGCCTGCGGGATATGATCCAGCGCGCCGCGGAATCTCCGGCCTCGGAGTAGCTTATCTCAAAGGTGCCAAATCATGTCTGCCCCCGAATTTGACTTCCCTCATGAAACAGAATCCCCGCAGGAGGCGCAAAAGACGGCGACTGCCCAACGGCTGATCGCGACGATCAACCAGCAGCTGGTCGCGTCGCTGCGTGCTGGGCGAATGCCGACCAGCAAGTTCGTCGAGGAGCATTGGGAAGAAATCAACGCGCTGGCAAACGATCTCAGGGACGTGTTGCGAGCGGCCAACGATGTTCGACCGATTACTGACGCCGATCGTCTGAAAGCCGAGTGGAATCTGTCCTGGACCGATCCTGAAACCGGCGAGGAGCACAGCGACGGCCCGGCCCTGCGCGAACGGATCAAGAATCAGTTTGCGTTCCTCGACGCTCTGGAGCGTCGTAGTCGTCAGCCACTCGCGCAAATTCGCGGGTTTTTATTGCGCCACGCCGCCGATTTGCAGGAATCGCTATCGGCAGACGACGCCGACACCCGCTGGGAGACGGTGCTTGCCTATCTGAGCACCACGCTTCAGCGGCTATCGTCGAACGAGGGCACAATCGAGTTGCGGTGGAAAGACAACGATTGCGAAGTTGTGGCGGATGGCACCACGAAATCGCGGTTGAGACCCGCCATCCGCGAGGCGTTACGCTACGGGGGCCGGTTCTCGTTCCAGGAGCGGGAAGAGCGCATCATCGACCTGGTCGTTGCCGAGCTGCGCGAAAGCCGGCTCTCGGTTCCCGATTTTACGAGTGAGGGAAGTTCTAACGGCGGGTCCGCTCAGCTGTGGCAATGGCATCCTCCGCGTGTGGAGACTGACGAAGCGGCTGTTCCCTCGGAAATGCGGCGAGGCGTTCCGTTTTCGGAAGACGAGGTCGCGGCCTGGCGCTGGCAAGCCGAGCTATCGGACCGCTGGCCCGCGTGCGCAGAACGTCTTGACAATCTGATCTCGGCGGCAGTCAACCATGATGCCGCTGCCGGCGAGCAGGACACGGCAGCCGCTGGGGCGGTTGCCGGTTTGATGGCCGCGCTCGCGGTGCTGCTGGAGATGACACCCGACCAGCTCATGGCAATGCTCATGCCGCAGGTGCCCGCGCCGCCTGAACTGCGAGCACAGGCCGCAAGCCGGCAGGCCGAGCATGCAGTCTACGAAGCGCTGTTGAAGCTTGTCAGTCGACCGGCTTGAAGTTCGCGTTTCGAATGAAAGTGCCGCCGTTCTGCGAGCGATACTGCCACGCCCGCCAATTCAAGCTGTCCCATCCGGTCTTGCCTGGATCGAGACTGAAGACGTGTACGTAGTACCCGGGGCGGAATTTTTGTTTGGGGCTGCCGAGTTGCAACGTGGTGCCGCAGCGTATTTCCCAGACGCGCGGCGCGACCGCGTTCCATTTGTATTCGAGAAAATAGTGTACGTGGCCCGTAAGCACGGCACGAACTCGGTATTGGCGGGCAAGGGCCAAGAGACTGACACGGGAAGCGTTGCTCAACGGGCGTGCGTCGGTCAGCCCACCGTTATTCGCGAAGGCATGATGGCAGACAATCGCGGCAACGCTCGGCACCGTTGCCTTCTGGTGCGCTTCGTCCAAGAATTGCTGCAAGCCCTTCTTCGCGTTTCCGGCGGCTACGCCATAAAGCTGTTCGTCGGAAATCTCTCCCACGGCGCGAAAATTTGTGGGGTGACCTTGCAGGCCTGAATTGGAGTCGACGCCGAAGAGTTCAACGGCGAACGTTCCATCGCGCGCGGTGATCGTGTGATGCCACGGAGTCGGCTCGAAGTAATCTGGTGTGAGATTTGGATTAAACGCCGGCGGGCGTGTCAGCGCCGCGAGTCCTTGCGGGATGACGATTTTGCGCCACGAGCTTGGGCGCTTCCACAGCATCTTCAGATCCGGTCGAAATCCCTGCCAATGGTCATGGTTTCCGGGCACCGTGAACAGGGCCTCGGGCCAAGCCAGGCCCAATTCGTCGACTGCCCCCGAGCGGTCTTTGTGCCAAGCGATTTTCGCCTTCAAGAAGGTATGCGTTAGATGAAAGTCGTAGTCGCTGCCGATTCGCGTGAGATCGCCGCCGACGACCATCGCCGTTCGGTCGTCGGCGGTAATTCCGAAATCCCTGCGCGAGAACTTTTGGCCCATCACCGAATCTTGCAACGCTCGAGCCGTCTGAAAATGATGGCCGTCGCGTCCGGCATGGATGTTCGATTCGGTCCCCAGGTGATGGCTGCCGATGTGAATGTCAGACAGGTGATACAGCAGAATGCGCCCCATTGTGCTCGCCTCCGCGACAATTCCAAGCGGGCCGGTTGATACGCGGATTCTACGAACACGCAGCATGATTTTCACGCCAGAAGAACGCTGTTCAGCGCGGTTTTCGCCGGATCGGATCGGTCCCTGCAAGGGCGCTGATGGAAAAACCCTATGCTGATCCTTTCGCCGCGTAGCAGGATCGATGGCGATCGGTTCCCGCGCCCTGCGGGGGCTGGCGCCGTCTGGCCGGATCATCGCGATCAAAGGCAGCGGTTCGCGGGCCGGTCGGCTAAAATGCGCGGATGCAGCAATCCGACCGCATTTATCTCGATCACGCCGCCACCAGTTGGCCGAAGCCCGAGGCCGTGTATGCCGCCGTTGATCGGTATCAACGCGAACTCGGGGCGCCGGCCGGCCGCGGCGTGTATGCCGAAGCCCTGGCCGTACACGACCGGGTGGAACAGGCCCGCACGGGCATCGCGCGGTTGATCGGCGCCCGCGACCCGCGGCAGGTGATCTTTTGCTATAGCGGCACCGACGCGCTCAACCAAGCCATCCTCGGGGCTGTGCGCGACGGAACCCACCTGATTACCACGGCGGTCGAACACAATTCCGTGCTGCGACCGCTGCGGGCATTGGAAGACGCGGGCCGCATCGCGGTGACGCGCGTCGGCTGCGATGCCCAGGGCTGCGTGGATCCGGCCGATATTGAACAGGCGTGGCTCGCGAACACGCAATGGGTGGTCGTGACGCATGCGTCGAACGTGACCGGGGCCATCCAGCCGATCCACGAGATCGCCAGGATCGCGCACCGGCGGGGCGGCCTGCTGCTGGTCGACGCGGCGCAAACACTCGGCGAAGTGCCGCTGAACGTCGCCGAACTGGAGATCGACCTGCTAGCCGCTCCCGGCCACAAAGGCTTGCTCGGGCCGCTGGGCACCGGCGTGTTGTACCTCCGGCCGGAGCTGGCACTCGAACCGCTCAGGCGCGGCGGCACGGGCAGCCGCAGCCAGTTGAATCGCCAGCCGGACGAATTGCCCGACCGTTTCGAGGCCGGCAATCTGAATGTGCCCGGCATTTTCGGACTGGCGGCCGGCGTGACTTACCTGCACCAGCGCACGGTCGAGCGCATTCGAGCGGATTCGATTGCCCTGACGACTCGCCTGTTGACCGCTTTGGCGGGCATCAAGGGCGTGCGGCTGTACGGTCCGCCGCCGGGCACGCGGCGCGCGGGCATCGTCAGCATGACCGTCGAGGGCTACGACCCGCAAGAACTCGCGGTGCTGCTGGATACGGTCTATCGGGTGCAAGCCCGGCCGGGGCTGCACTGTGCCCCGCTGATGCACGCCGCACTGGGCACGCTCGAGCACGGCGGCACGCTGCGGCTGAGCCTCGGCTGCGCGACGACGGCCGCCGAAGTCGACGCCGCCGTGGCGGCCATCGCGGCGGCCGCCGGCTGAAAAGAAAGTGCCCCGCGCTGCTGGCAATCATCGGATATAATGCCGGCCGCATGGTCGCCCACCGCGACCAGCGGTCGCGGCTTTTTTTTGGGGA
>DATCFX010001219.1:0-6182 GCA_036509275.1 Pirellulales bacterium
CGGTGACGGCCACCGTGGCCTGGACGCAACCGCCGCTGCCGGCCGTTTCGTCCAAGCCCAGCGACACGGAAAAAGAGCGTGCAAACGGCGGCAGATCGAACTCGAGTTGGCTGTAAGCGTGTACGCCGAAGCCCCAGCCGAATTGTTCGCCGCCGCTGCGCAGTGGGCCGCCCTGCACGTTGGCGTCGACGGCGAATTGCGGCCAACCGGCACCCAGCATGGCACGCTGCACGGCCCGGCGCGGAACGAGCGAACTGAGCGGCACTTCGTCGGGTGCAAAAAACGTCCAGCCGCTGGTGCCAGAGCAAGGCACGACCAGCGGATCGAGGCACCAGGCGGGCTGCAACAACAGACCGGTCCCGCCGGCAGCGGGAGGGTGAAGAAAACGGCTGCGCGTGGTCGAGGCCGTGGCCTTGAGCCCGGCGGCCGTTTCGACCTGTAGCAGCCAGGCGGCGGCGTCGGGCGACAAGATGGCGAGTTGACCGACATAGGTCGACCAGGGATCGGCCAGCGGAAAGTGCAGCTCTGCGATCTGGTCGAACGTGACCAGCACCGTGCCCTGTTCCTCCAGCAGCCGCACGCCCCCTTCGGTCCAGCGCGCCGCGCGGAAGCTGGTTTGCCGGCCATCGCGATAAAACACCGACCCGGGCTCATACCGGCCGCCGCGCCGCGGTTCCCAGACGACGCGTTTGATCCAGGCAGTGCCGACGCGCACCGCCGGCGGCTTGTCGGCCATTTCGTCAGCGAGCGGCTCGACGAGCAAATAACTGCGCGCGGCCTCACTTCCGCCCGCACTCTCGGCGCCTTTTTCATAAGCCAGAACTTTGGCCGGCAGCACGTCGCCGCCAAACAACTCGATGGCCGGGCCGCCCGGCGCGACGGGCGGTTGCTGCGGATCGCGAATCCAACGCACCGGCTTGCCATTCAGCCGCACCGCGCCAGTCTCCGGCAACTTCGCATCGCCGGCCATCCAGGGCATTTCAGCCGCTGACGCCGCACCATGCTGGCCATCGACATAGGCCACCAGGAACCGAGCATCGGCTCGCGCTGCCGGCGGCCACGCCAGCGCGGCGCCCAGCGATAGAATCAGCAGTTTGAAGATCGAGTGCATCTGGATCACCTCTGGCAGGGAAGTTTTCCTCTGCCCTCTCCCACAAGGAGAGAGGGGGTTGCGGAGAAGTTATTTTTCGGTCGCTCCTTAGCCCTTTCACTCATCGCTTTCGAGCAACTTGCGGAGCTTGCGCAGGGCCAGTTGCATGCGGGTCAGGACGGTGCCCAGCGGGAGGTCGAGTTCTTCGGCAATGGTGGCGAACTTTTTTTGCTCGTGCATGCGCAAGCGCACGACTTGCCGCTGCTCGCTGGGCAAGCGGTCCATGGCTGCCCGCACGCGCTCGACCGTCTCGCGATCGACGACTTGCATGGCGGGATTACGCTGCTCGCGCTGGCCGCGGGCGGCCAGTTCGTTTGCGGCACGCGATTCGACCGCCTGCCGGCGCTTGAGCGTCATGGCCTCGTGATAGGCTACGCGGAACAGCCAGCTCTTGAGCGAAGCCGCTTGGGCCGTATGGCCCTGCTCGAGCGTTTTGGCAAAGGCCAGTTGCATGACGTCGCTGGCCTGCTCGTGGTTGCGCAGCACGCCGGTGAGAAAGCGTCGCAGCTCGTCGGCATGCTTCACGAACAGCGCAGCGACAATGGCCGGATCGATGCGCGCGGCGCACTCGTCGCCCGGCGGCGCAATTTCGCTCGAAAATGGATCTGGCGAGCCACTCATGACGCAGGGCCGAGGCGGGGGGCTGGTGACCGGACGGGGAGACACTGGGAGGATTTGGCGCTGACGTCGCGGCCTCACTGAGCCTACCTCCCACGGCCCGAAGCCGCAACTTTGCGCGATCCCGCTGCGGGACGCAGGGTGCAGGTTTGCAGTGAACGCGCAATCTTTTGCGCGGCGTTGGCAATGGACTTGACCATCGAGTACCATCGCGGTTTTGCGGCCCAGCGCACACCGGGGAGGGGCAGATGTCGAGCGTTAATCCCTATTCGAGCCCGCCTGGCGGCCAGCCCGCCTCGAAAACCAGCGGACTGGCCATCGCCAGCCTGGTCTGCGGGCTGCTTTCGTTCATGACTTGCCTGTTCACCGGCATCCCCGCCGTGGTGCTGGGGATCATCGCCCTGCTGAAAATCAGCAGCAGCGGCGGAAGGCTCAAGGGACAAGGACTGGCGATCACAGGGCTGGTCACCGGCGGCTTGGGCACGTTGGCCAGCGTAGCCCTCGTCGCGTGGTTTATTCCCGTGCTCAATGCCGCGCGCGAAAAAGGCCGCGATCTGGTGTCGATGAACCAAATGCGCACCATCGGGTTGGCGATGTTGGCCGACGAGCTTAATCACCGCCACTTCGGCGACAACATCATCGGCAAGGACGGCCGGCCGTTGCTGAGCTGGCGAGTTCGCATCCTTCCCGCACTGGGCCATGACGCGCTTTACCAGAAATTCCATCTCGACGAACCCTGGGATAGCCCACACAACCTTGTGCTGGCGGCCCAAATGCCTCACGAATTCGAAATGCTTGGTGATATCAACAGTGACAAGACCCCATATGTGGTGCCCGTCGGGGAGGGCACGATTTTCGAAGAAATGCTGCCGGGAAAGCAAAAACCGGGCCAACGAAATCTCACCACGTCGACCGACGCCGTGTCGCGGGCCGACGGAGTGGGAAACACGATTATGCTCGTCGAGACTACGCCGGACCGCGCCGTGATTTGGACCAAGCCCGAAGATTTGGAATATCGCCGCGACGATCCGGGCGCCGGGCTGAACCACCGGGCGCGGGACATCCTGGTCGGCTATGCCGACGGTACGGTCCGGCATCTCAGCGAGAACGTACAGCCCGATACGCTGCGCAAGCTGTTCTCGTTGGATGGGCGGCGTTTCCATGAAGCGCCGCTGACGGAAGCGGAACAAAATCCGTAGTTCGACCAGGGAGCAAGCCGTCGGGCGCGGCGCCAGGCATGCCGGGCTACGAGTTTGCCGGCTCGGCTTCGCACTGGATGCGCCGCGAGGCATCGATGCCGAGGCTGGCGATGGCAGCGACCAGGAAGCCGACGGCACAGAGGATAAAGGCGGCATCCCAGTTGGGCTCGCGCTCGCCTTCGACGATGAGCAGCGGAAAAACTACCGCGAGCATCGCGGCGCCGATGTTGCCCCACATGTTGGCCCAGCCTAACACCGAGCCGACATGCGATCCGCCCACGTCCTGGGCATACGACCAGGTGGCGGCCACGCCCAAATCGGTGGCAAAAGACACCATGGCAAAGGCCGCCGTCGCGATCCACACGGACTCGAATTGCAAGGCCACGACGTAGGCGATCACGGCCAGGAATCGCGAAGCGGCGATCGGCACGCTGCGCGCCCAACGCAGCGGCAGCACGCGCACGGCATAATCGGCCAAATAGCCCCCCAACACCATGCCGACAATTCCGCCCAACAGCGACAGCGTGGCCATCCTGGCTCCCACCGTGGCTTCCAGGTGCTTGACGTCCTTCAAATACGTCGGCAGCCAGGTAGCCAGAAAAGCCCAGCCGATATTGGTGCAAAACATGGCGATCGACAGACACCACAGCGAGCGATCGCGAAGCATCGCGCCCAGCGGCGCGCGGCGGGCTCGGTCGTGTGGGACCGGCACGCTGGGCGGCTGGCCGGATTCGATCAACACGCACTCGGCGCGGTTCACAAGTGGATGTTGCTCGGGCCGCTCCCGAAAGATCCACCAGAACAGCCCGGCCACTACGATGCCAGCCAAGCCGTACAGCACGAGCGTGGCACGCCATTGGACCCAGGCCATCAGATACGCCGTCAATAGCGGCGTCAGCGCCATGCCGATGCGGCCGCCCAGCGCGACGATGCTGTTGGCCTTGCCACGCTGGGCAAAGGGGATCCAACGGCCGAGCAAACCGCCGCTGGTGGGATACGCGCCGGCCTGTGCCAGGCCCATTACCAACCGCGTGACGAGCAGGCTGACGAAGCCCACCGTGAACCCACCCAGGCCAGTAAACAGCGACCAGAGGGCGACGTAAAAAGCCATCATCCCGCGTGCGCCGAAGCGATCGCTCAGCCAGCCGGCCGGCACTTGGGCAATCGCATAGGCGAAAAAGAAGGCCGAGATGATCCAGCCGATGGCCTGCTTGTCGACGCCGAGATCTTGCTGAAACGTCGCGCTCTCGGCAATCTGAGACAGGCAGATCCGATCCAGGTACAGCAGGATCGAGGTCAGCGTCGTCACGGCCAGCACGGCGTAGCGAACGCTCGTGGGCCGCTGGAACGTCGTGGCTCCAATCTCCATCGATCCCGACGGCGCGGGCTCACCGCCGTCTGCATCTTGCTGGACTATTGATGCCACTGGAGCGCCACCTTGAAAACGGCTTTGCGAACCGCGCCCGCGCCGGCCAAGGGCGCGTGAGCGTCCTCGGGAAACAAGATCGTAAAGGCGCCCGGCCGCAGCGTAAACCAAGAATCCGGCCGCTCCTGGAAGAAAATAATGTCGCGCTCGGGAATGTATTCGTCGGCCACTTGCGAACAAGCCGCCAGCGGCCGCCAGCCGATGAGGTCGTTGCCGCCGAGCGCGCATTGAATGTCGATATAGCGGCGATGGGCTTCCAACCTGGCCGCGGGCTGCCCGCGCCCCAGCTCATCGCTGATGCCGACATACAGGCAGTCGCCGTCGATTGCATGCCGGCCCGGCGGCAGTTTGGCCAAATCGTTTTGGCTGATGAAATCAAACGCCAAGGCGAAGCCCGGATGCAGGCCGCGATAGCGCTGCGAGTTGGTGAGCAGGTCGAGAATCATGGCTACTCGTTGTTGAAACAGGGCTTGAGTACGCGAGGCAGCCGCAAGCATCGGCAGGAGAAAACGGGAAAGAACCACAGAGGCACAGAGGCACAGAGAAAAAAGAGGAGACCTTCACCACCAAGACACGAAGAGCACGAAGTTTTTTTCTTTGTGACCTTCGTGTCTTGGTGGTCCCCCCTCGTTTCCAGGTTTTTTCTCCGTGTCTCTTTTTCTCTGTGCCTCTGTGCCTCTGTGGCTCTGTGGTGGCTCTTGCCCCATTCTCTACGTCGTGACTGAACTCGACCAGAGACCTGTAATCGGCTTGCCGGCGGCGATGGCGAAGGGCCGGCCTTGGCGGTCCTGGTAATGTCCGGCCGGGTCGATGCCCAAGGCGTGAAAGATGGTGGCGGCCACGTCGCACGGACTGACCGGTTGCGACTGCGGATACGCGGCGATGCGGTCGGAAGCCCCGTACACCGCGCCGCGGCCGACGCCCGCTCCGGCCGCCACGATCGAGTACACGCTGGCCCAGTGCTTGCGGCCGGGCGTGCGTCCGGCAAAGTTCGCCTCGACTGCAATCCGCGGCGCTCGCCCGAACTCGCCCATGCACAGCACGAGCGTCGTGTCCAGCAGTCCGCGCTGTTCGAGATCCGTCAACAAGGCCGAAAAGCCCGCGTCGAAGCGGGGCAGCAGGTGCTCTTTGAGCGCGTAAAAAATATCGTTGTGCGTGTCCCAACCGTAGGCGTCGGTCGAGTCGGGGTCTTTATCCTGCCCGCGATTGGATTGGCTCCAAATCACGTTCACCAGCGGCACGCCCGCTTCGACCAGCCGTCGGGCGAGCAAACACGCCTGGCCCGGTCGATGGCGGCCATAGCGCTCGCGCAGCTTGGGATCTTCGGCGGCCAGGTCGAACGCCTGCCGCGTTTGCGGCTTGGAGAGCAGGTCGAAAGCCTGCCGATACAGCCCGTTCATATCTGCCAGCGACGCATCCCGCTCGAGTGCCGCGCAGGCCTGGTCCAACTGCTGCCGCAGGCTGGCCCGCGATTCCAATCTTGAGGCGCCCAGATCGGGCAGCGGATCGAGGCAGGGAATCGCAATGGGCTGCGAGCTGACGTCGTCCAGCACGAGCGGGTCGTAGTCGCGACCCAAAAAGCCGCCGTCCTGGCCCGGCGCAATCAGCTCGGGCACCAAGGCCGGGCCGTTGACGTGTACGGCCTGATACGGAAAGCGGCCGCCCGGCCGCACGCGTTTGAGCACGGCGCCCAGCGTCGGCAGGTCGGTCGGTCGCGGCCGCGGATTCGACGACTTCTTGGGATGGAACCGGCCGGTGAGTGCCAGGTACGTCGCCGAGCCATGATCCA
>DATCFX010001220.1:0-1243 GCA_036509275.1 Pirellulales bacterium
CTCGTACTGTTCGCCCAGCCCCTGCTCGAGCCAGCGTCCGGTGATGAAGCCGGGGGCCACGGCGTTGACGCGAATCCCCGGCGCCAACGCTCGGGCCAGCGAGACGGTGAGATTGATTAGCGCCGCTTTCGAGGCCGCATAGGGAATCGAGCTGCCGGTGGCGCTGATGCCGGCGATGCTGGCCACATTGACGACTTCCGCGCTGCCGGCCGCCTCCAGGTAAGGCCGGGCGGCGCGGATGCAGTGGAACGGCCCTTTGAGATTCACGCCCAGAATCCGGTCCCAGTCGGCGTCGGTGACGCGTTCCAGGGCTCCGTGCGGAATGAATCGCGTGGTGCCGGCGCTGTTGACGAGAATTTCGAGCCGGCCGAAGGCCTTGGCAGCCTGCTCGACCAGCCGGCGGCATTGTTCGTCGTCGACCACGTCGGCCTGCAAGGCCACGGCCCGGCCACCCGAGGCCAGGATTTCGGCAACCACCGATTCGGCTTCGCGCTGCGACTGCTGATAATGCACCGCCACGGCACATTGCCGGCTGGCCAAGGCCAAAGCCGTGGCCCGGCCGACCCCCGTGCTGCTGCCGGTGACCAGCGCGGCTTTTCCGTCAACTTGCATGCGCTCGTCCAATTCAACGACTCATGAATGAGTCGGCTAAAATGCGTAACAACCAATCAACCGTTAGCGGGTGAACTCCAAGCCGGGATCGGCCGGGTTGTTGCCGGCCAACCGGAAATTAAAGCGATTGGCCGCTTCGGTCGTGACCTGTCCTACCAGCGAATTCTGATCGCTGCCTTTGAGGATCAGATAGTTGTCGGCCAGCGTATAGGTGCCCGTCAGCGTTTGCTTCTTGCCTTGGGCCGCGAATTTCCAGGTGAACTGGTGACTGCCGGTAAGTTGCAGGTTGAACTTCGAGCCATCGGGCCGACTGGCCGCCCAATCGCCGACGAGGTTCTCGGGCACAACCGGCCCGGCCTGCTGGGCGGGGCTGGATGTTTGCAGCTCGCCGGGCCCTGGCCCCGGAGGGCCTTGGCCGACGTCGAATTGGTTGGGAGGCGCCTGGCTGCCGGCAAGCTGGCCGCTGGGCGGCTGACCGGCGGCAAGTTGACCGCCGCCGGGGGCACTGGCGGGCGTGCTCAAGCCGCGGAGCAACTGCGCGGAGAGCTGGTCGCCAGGCTGCAACTGACCGACGGCTTGTAACTCGGCGATCGCCGAGTTGTTGTAGCCTTCACGCAAATAGTGGTACGCC
>DATCFX010001221.1:0-4565 GCA_036509275.1 Pirellulales bacterium
AGCGCGACAGCTCGGTTAGCCGCTCGATCGATTCGGGCCGCAGAACGCTGTAGCCCTCTTGCTTGAGTGCGAGATTGGCGATAACCGAGATCAGGTCGGCATTGCCGCAGCGTTCGCCCAGCCCGTTGATCGTGCCTTGCACCTGCGAGGCGCCGGCTGCGACGGCAGCCAGCGAATTGGCCACGGCCAGCTCGCAATCGTTATGACAATGAATGCCGACGGGCACGCCCAGCGCGTCGGCGGCCACGCGCGTCCAATGGGCCACTTCGGCCGGCATGCTGCCGCCGTTGGTATCGCACAGCACGACGAGCCGGGCACCGGCTTCGGCCGCCGCTTGCACCGTTTGCAGAGCGTACTCGCGATTGCTCTTCGAACCGTCGAAAAAGTGCTCGGCGTCGTAGGTGACCGCGCGGCCCTGGGACACCAGGTAGGCGATCGTCTCGCGGATCATGGCCAGGTTTTCGGCCAGCGAAACCCGCAAGATTTCCGTGACATGAAAGTCGGACGTTTTGCCGACGATCGTGATCGTCGGCGCGCCCGACGCCAGCAACGCCTGCATGCCGGGGTCGCGCTCGGGCGGCAGATCCTTGCGGCGCGTCATGCCAAAAGCGGCAATGCTCGCGCACTCGAGCGGCAACTGCCGCACGCGCTGAAAAAACTGGGTGTCCTTCTCGTTCGAGAGCGGATAGCCGCCTTCGACGTAGTCGAACCCCAGGCTGTCGAGCCGCTGAGCCACGAGCAGCTTGTCCTCAAGCGAAAAGCTCACGCCTTCGCCCTGGCTGCCGTCGCGCAGCGTGGTGTCGTACATCTCGATGCGTCGCATGCTTCTTTGGCGGCCGTGGTGCGATGGCTAAAAACCGGTATTTCTTTGCAAGCCAATCAGGATAAAGTTCTAGCGCTCGGCATGTCAAACGCGGCGAGTTGCCGCTGGGAAGTGCCCGAGCCATGACGCCAGCCGGCGACAGATCCGGACCTTGCCAGAGCACGGATCGCAGACTTTTGACCGGAAAGCGCGAAAGTGAGACATGAGAGTGACTGCTCTGGCGAAGAATTGCCGATTCGATTACAGGGTCCCAAGACTGCGACATTTTGACGCCAGCAGAGGTTCGCGCGTGGAACAAAACAATCGGCCGCTCGTCGTCCATCACTATTATCCCCTCGGCAGCGGGAATATCGGCGACCATCTGGTGGCGCGCGCCCTGCGCGCCAGCTTCGCCAAATACTTCGGCCCGGCCGATTTCGTCGATATGCCGGTCAACGACTGCTATCGGGCTGGCGATCGCACGATCGGCCTGCGCGACGACAATCTCGACCGCTCGAACGCCGAGGCCGATGTGGTGCTCATCGGCGGCTCGAATTTGCTCGAACCGCGCAAGCAACATCATTTCGCAGCCAGCGGCAGCGATGCCCAGCCCGATTGGGGGGTATTCACCGGTCTGGCGTCGATCCAGCGGCTCAGGCCGCCGGTCTTGCTGGCGGGCATGGGCACCGGCAGCAGTTTTGGCAAAGGGATTCGGCGCTATTCGCCCCGGGCACGCGAAGAGATTCGCCTGCTGCACGCGCGCAGCGTTGCTTCGGCGGTGCGCGACGAAACGACGGCCACGCGGCTGGCTCAGATCGGCGTGCATACCGAGTGCGTGGGCTGTCCGGTGACGTTTTTCACCGACCGCGCGATCACGGCCGGCGATCCGCAGCAGCCGCTGATCGTCTCGTTTCCGCCGTCGCGGATCGTCCGCCGGTTTGGGGGCCAGCGCTTTATGCGCCAAGCGATGAGCTACATCGAATGGCTGCGGGTCGCGGGCGTGCGCGTGGTGGTGACGGTCCACGAAGCCGCCGACCTGGACACGGTCCACGATTGGGTGCCGCAGGGAACCGAGCTGTTCTACTCGCGCGACGTCGACGAGTTGGTGGCCCGCTACGAGAATTGTCGCGGGGTGATCGGTTTCCGGCTGCACGCCGCGCTATTGGGCCTGGGGCTGGGCAAGCCGGTGATCATGGTCGGGGTGGACTGGCGCAGCCTGGCGGCGATCCAAACCCTGGGCTTGCAGTATTATTCGATCCGCGCGTTCCGCTGGGCCCAATTTCTCAAATTGCGGCAGCTCACCGATATGCTGCTGCGCGGCAGCCCGGCGCTGATCGGGCGGCTGGACCTGGCGAAGGCGCGCTTCTCGGCGCGCTACGACGCGTTCTTTCGGGAGGCGGCTTGCCGCCTAACCGGCGCGTGCGGTGAGCAGGAACTGTCGCGTCTGGCCCCGCACCCAGCCGTGCTCCGCTCCCAAGGTATGCCGGGCAGCAGCGAAAAGAAGGTCGCGTAAGCCGCCTTGGCCCAATAGAGGCACCGTCTTAACCGCCAGCCAGCCGCTTCGCGCCAGCATGCCGCGGAGTTCGACGAGGCTCGGCCGATAGACCCAGTCGGAATGATGCGACCGGGACCGCGAACCACGCTCGCATTGAAAGTTGATCACGCTGACGGCCAGGTGGCCGCGGCTGCCCAACAGCTCGCGCAGGCTCTCCAGCGGCCGGCCCGGACGATCGAGATACTCGAGCACTCCGCCCAGATGGGCCAGCTCGATGCTGCGTCCGCGGAAATAGCTCAAATCGCAATCGCCGTTGAGATCGATTTGCAAAAAGCGGCCGGGCAGTAAGTTGCGAGCGGCCTGATCGGTGATATCGCAGCCGTAATACTCGTAGCCGGAACCCAGCATGCGCGCCAGCAGGCCGTTCGAGCAGCCGACATCGAGAATCCGCTTGCCTGGCAGCGTGCGGATCAGCCGCGCCATCCGCGCCAACCGGGCATCGGGACGATCGTCGAGCAACGCGTCTTGTTGCCTGGCAAGTCGAGACCCGCGGCGAGTGGTGGTGGTGGTGCTCATGATTCCCTTCTGAAAATCTCGATTTGCCCCGTTCTGGCAATCCGGCGAAACTGCGCTCCGCGGGCCATCCGCCGGCCAATCGCGGCCCGCGTCCTGGCCGCCGCCGGGGCCTGCGGTACGTCGCAGGCGACCCAGCCGCCGCGTGTTACGTTCGGCAAGAAGCGCTCGATGACGCGGCAGGTTTCCAGCGCATCGCCGCAGTCGTCCAACCACAGCAGGGCGATCGGCCGGCCGAAGATCTGACCAATGCTGTGCAGTCGCGCGCGGTGAATCTTCAAACGATGAGCCTGCGAATCAATCCGCTGCACGTGGTCCGGCGCCGCGGGCCAATGCTCGCGCTCTTGCGTTTCGATGCTGACGATCTGCGGATGATCGCTGCGCTGCCGCACGCCTTCGGTTAGCCAGGCCGTGGTCTGACTTTCCCAGGGACCCATGTGTACCATGTCGCCGCCCGCAGGTGCCCTGGCCGCCAAGTACGCCAAGAGCATGCCGTAGCGAGGCGCCAGCCTGCCGGGAAGGCGCTCGAGTTGCCGGCAGCGCTCGCGCGACAGCCAACGGCGGACCGAGCGGCGGGCTTCGCGCTCCAGCCAAAAGCCGGGCTCCAGCCAGCGGGGCAAGCCCACGGCGCTCCACAGCGGGAGCCGGCCCAGGTTCTTCAGCCAGCGGCGCAGCACGCGTCGTCGGCGAGGGCGGTGAATGGTGCTGGGAGCCTGGGACATCCGGGTCACCTAGGGTCGCTGTTGAAAAAAGGCTCTTAAGCCGCCTGAATGGCTGCCTTGCCGGCCGCCAGTTGCGCGTACAGATCGAGATGCCGGGCGGCGATCGCGGGCCACGCGTACTCGACGACCAGACGGCGACTGGCTTCGCCCCAGCGTGCAGCCAGGTCGGGATTGTGTACAAGCTGGGCAAGCGCGGTTGCCAAGGCGGCCGGCTGTTGCGGCTCGACCAGCAGGCCCGTTTGGCCGGGCGAGATCATGTCTTCCAGGGCTGCAATGCGGCTGCCGACGACCGGCTTGCCGGCGGCGCACGCTTCGAGCACGACCAGCGGCCCGGCTTCGGCGCGCGAAGGCACGGCCACGCAGCAGGCGTTTTGCAGCAGCCACGACTTCGTCGCACCGGAAACCGCTCCCACGAACGACACGCGGCGCGCAACGTCCAAACTCGCGGCGAGCAGTTCGAGCCCTTCGCGCTGGTCGCCGTCGCCGGCCACGACCAGCCGCACGTCGGACTCCCGCGCCAGCAAGACCATGGCCTGCAACAGTACGTCGACGCCCTTGAACGGGTGCAGCCGCCCCAGAAACAGGATGTACTGGCCGCTGCGGATGTTTTCGGGCAGCGCGGGCCGCGCCACCGGCCGGGCGATCGCCGCCACGTCCACGCCGTTGGGGATCTCGGCAAGCCGGCGCGGGTGGGGGCACAGGCGCGACAGGCCCTCGCTCGTGAAGCGGCTGATCGAGACCAGCGCGTCGGCCGCAGCGGCGGCCAGCCGGCAACGCTCGAGCACGCCCGGCTTCGATAGTCGATGCTGGCGCAAATCGGCGCCGTGGCTGGTAATCACTAGCGGCACGCGGCAATCGCGCGACACCAACGAGCCCAGGTATCCGCAAGGGTGCAGGCTGTGACAGTGCAACAATTCGTAGGGAAAGCTTGTTCGCAGACGCGTCAGATAGCGGCGGTAATAACGCACCAGCC
>DATCFX010001222.1:0-6018 GCA_036509275.1 Pirellulales bacterium
GCCGCCCAACTCGATCGCCGGCATCGTGAAGGTGGAAACCACTCCCGACTGGGAGACCAACTCCAGTGACCCGCTGCTGCCGGGCGTGACGATCCAACTGCTCGACTCCAGCGGCACCGTCGTCAACTCGGCGGTCACCGACGCCAAGGGTGCCTACAGTTTCCAGGAGTTGCTGCCGGGCACGTACGAAGTGCGGGAGACCGTGCCGGGCGGCTATCTGGCCAGCGACGATCACGTCGGCTCGTTGGGCGGCGCGGCCAACGGCTTCACCGATCTGGGCAGCATCACGCTGCTGGGCGGCGTCAACGGGGTCCACTACGATTTTGCCGTCGTCCCGCCGGGTTCGATCAGCGGCGTGGTCAAGGAAGAGACGACCAGCGATTGGGACACCAATCCGGCCGATCCCCCGATCGCCGGCGTCACGATCCAACTGCTCAACGCCTCGCAGCAGGTCATTGCCACAACGCAAACCAACGCCGACGGGCAGTACAGCTTCACGAACCTCTTGGCTGGCACCTATTCGGTGGTCGAGACGGTTCCGCCGAATTACTTCGCCAGCGACGATCACGTGGGCTCGGTGGGCGGCACGGCCAATGGGCTGGCCGCGCTGGATACGATCAACCTGCCGGGCGGCGCCAACGGCGTCCACTACGACTTCGCCCTGGAGCCGCCCGACTCGATCTCCGGCCACGTTAAGCTGGCCGTCTACGGCGATTGCGCGACGCACCCGAACGACCCCGGCCTGGCCGGCATCACGATCCAGTTGGTCGACGCCAACAATACGGTGGAAGGCACAACCACGACGGACGCCAATGGCAATTTCTCGTTCAACGGCCTGCATCCGGGCGTGTACTCGCTGCACGAGGTCGTGCCCGCCGGGTTTATTCCCGACGACGACATGGTCGGCACGGCCGGTGGCGTGACCAACGGATTCACGGAACTGGACAACATCAGTCTGGTGGGCGGCATCAGCGCCCAGGACTACTACTTCTGCCTCTCGCAGCAATCGACGATCGAAGGCATCGTCTTCCAGGATGGACCCGCAATCCAATCGCTGCCCGGCAGCACCACGGCGGTCACCGCCGCCAATAGCGGCCGCACGGGCGTCTACCAGGCCGGCGACCCGCTGATTGCCGGCGTAACGCTGGTTCTGGGCGATGCCAATGGCAACATCCTGTACGGCTCCAACGGTAAGCCGATCGAAACCACGACCGACGCCAACGGGGCCTACGCCTTCACTGGCCTACTGCAAGGCACGTACACGGTCTACGAGTTGCCGCCGGGCGGCTATATCGTAGGCCTGGAAACGGCCGGCTCGACCGGCGGCGTGGCCTTGAATCCGGGCGTAGCGACTCCGGCCGGCTTTGTCGGTAATAGTGCCACGGCGATTGCCCAGATCACGGTGGCGAATAATCAAACGTCGTATAGCAACAACTTCAGCGTGTTGCTGGCTCAGTCGTTCTTCATCCCGCCGCCAAACCCGGGCATTCCGGCAATCCCCAATACGATCGTCACCAATCCCTTGGCGCCGCCGACGGCCTTCGTACAGCAGCAGATCGTGCCGGCTCCCGGGCCGGTGTCGTTCTACAGCGGCGGTGGTGGCGATGGCTATACCTGGCACTTGAGCGTGGTCAATGCCGGCCAGCCGCGCGGCAGCCAGGTGCAGTTAACCGCCCAGCAGCGCGAGCTGAACGACAGTTGGGAAACCAACCGGCTCACCGAGAGCGAGTGGGTCTTGAGCGGCGAAGAGGGGCAGCCGCCGCGGCAGTTTGCCTTCGGCATGCGGGATGGCACGCCCATCGTCGGCGACTTCAACGGCGACGGCACGACCGACGTCGGCGTCTTCAAGGACGGCCAGTGGTTCATCGATCTCAACGGCAACGGCGTGTGGGACAAGGAAGACCTGTGGGCCAAGCTGGGCTATCGCGACGATCTGCCGATCACCGGCGACTGGGACGGCGACGGCAAGGCCGATATCGGCATCTACGGCAAGGCCTGGGGCGGCGATCCCCGCGCGATTGCCAACGAGCCGGGCCTGCCCGACCCCGACAACAAGAACGCCGGCGTGCGCAAAAACCTGGCCAAGCGCGAGACCGCGCCGCACGGCTGGCGCACGATGCAGCGCACCAGCACCGGCAGCATGCGCAACGACCTGATCGACCACGTCTTTCATTACGGCACGCCCGGCGATCAGCCCATCGCCGGCGACTGGAATGGGGCGGGGGTGGACACGATCGGTATCTTCCGCGATGGCCGCTGGGACCTGGACGTCGACGGCAACGGCAAGTGGAGCGCTGGCGACAAGACCTTCCAAATGGGCGCCCACGGCGACATCCCGGTGGTGGGCGACTTCGACGGCGACGGCCGCGACGATTTGGGCATTTATCGGGCCGGCACCTGGCACATCGACGTCAATGCCGACCGCGTGCTCGACCACCGCGACCTGACCGTCAAGTTTGGCGACGACGGCGATCTGCCGGTCGTCGGCGACTTCAACGGCGATGGCCGCGAGGAGATGGGCGTCTATCGCAACGGCCGCCTGATGCCGGCCAAAACCGCCCTCATGCCCCCTGCCGACGGGCCGAAATAACCGACCGTCATCATAAAGCCGCGACCGCTGGTCGCGGGGATGCGTGGTCGCGGGGGCTGCGCGACCACGCAGCCGCGGCTTTATAATGCCTACCCCCGGGGGCCGGCGCCGAAGTATCCTGAAACCTCCGGGCCACCGGCCGGGTATGGTTCTACGGAAGCGCTGGGCTACCGAGCGAGGGTTGAGCCGTTGGCCGATGAGATTCGCACGCTGGTCGACGGCTGCCGTCGCGGGGATCAGCGTGCCATGACGGCACTGGTCGACCGGTTCCGCGATCGGGTGTTCGGCTTGTGCCTGCGGATGGTCCGCCATCGGCAGGACGCCGAGGACGCGACGCAGGAGACGTTTGTCCGCGCCCTGCGGAGCCTGGCCAACTGGGACGCCGAGCGCGACTTTCAGCCGTGGTTGCTGGCCATTGCCGGAAATCGCTGCCGCACCCTGCTGGCCACCCGCACGCGCCGGCCCACCATGCAAAATACAGTCGAAGAATTACCCGATACCACCGCCGATTCGCAACGGGCTGGGGCCTTGCGCGAGGAGCTCGAATTGGCTTTGTCCGGATTGCGAGAAGAGTATCGCCAGGCCTTCGTGTTGTTCCACCACGGGCAGTTGAGCCACGCCGAAATCGCCGAGGCGCTCGATTGCCCGGTAGGCACCGTCAAAACCTGGGTTCATCGGGCTCGGATCGAACTGGCCCAGCGCTTGCGGCAGCGCGGCATCGTGCAGGAGTTACCCCATGCAATGCCTTGATTTCGAGTCGCGATTGCAGAGCGCGCTCGATGCCCGCCAACCGCCGCGATCCGACGCGGCGCTAAGCGGCCATGCGGCCGAGTGTGCCGACTGCCGGCAACTGCTGGCAGCGATGGTGGCCGTGGCCGAATATGCGGCGGCCATGCCGGCCGCCTGCCCGGCGGGCCTCACGCGCCAGGTGCTCGATCAGGTGCAACCCGGCCGCCGTCGCGTGCTGCCGCTGCGCTGGGCCGCTGGGCTGGCCGCGGCCGCGGCCCTGGCCGGAGTCTTGCCCCTGTGGTCGTGGCTGGGCAGCGGACACGGGCCGACGCGGGAACAAACGGCCGGAACCAACAAGCACGTGCAGCTTGCACAAGCGGTTCCCGCTCGTCCTGCACCGACACAGCCGGCGCCAGCCAGGCCGGGCACCGCGCCGGCCGAGTCCTGGTCGCTGATGCCTGAATTGTCCGATTTTAGTGCGCAGAACAGCCCCGAGTTGACGGCAGGTTTCAACGGCGTCGGCGACGACGTGCGCGAGGGGCTCGCTCCGCTCACGCGTTCGACGGCCGGGGCGCTCGAATCACTCTGGCAAGCCTTGAGTCCGGCCGAGGACAACCGCTCATGACCCGTGTGTACCGTGATCGGCCAAGATGGTCTGCCGCGCTGGGCGTCGTCCTTTGCGGGCTGCTTTCGGTCGCACCGCTGCTGGCCGGCGATGACGCCCTGGCCCGGCTCGTGCCCGACACGGCCGGCTTGTGCATCGAAGCCCACGATCTGGCCGGGGCGCTCGCGCGACTGCGAAGCGGCGAGCTAGCCAAACGTATCGAGCAGCATCCGGCCATGGGCGCCGGCCTTGCTCGGGGGCTGGCGAAACTATCGGCCGTTCGCGGCCTGCTCGAAGCGCAGTTGGGCATCAGCGACGCGGACGCCGGCGTGCTGCTGGGCGGCGAGTTGCTCATCGCCGTGTGGCCGGGAACCACCGCCGGAGCCGACGGCAACGGACTGCTTGTCCTCCGCTGCGCCGATGAAAAACTTCTCAAGCGCGTGGCGGACGCGATCGTCGCGCGACAGCGAGAAGCCGGCCGGTTGGGCTCCCCCGTGATCATCAAGCACGATGGCCGCACGGTCGAAGCGCACACGATCAAAACCAATCGCGCCGATGCCCGGGCGTTTCTGACAACCGTCGGTCGACTTGCCATCGTGACGACCGATAGCCGGACGCTGGTCCATGTCGTCGGGGCGGCGGTCGGCTTTCCGCACGATCGGCTGCTGGACGATTTGCCGGCCTATCAAACAGCCATCGGACGTTTGAACCCCGACGCACCGTTGCGGCTGTTCCTGAATCCGCGCCGCTGGGACGAGCCGATGCACGCGCTCGAGCGGCCAGCCGCCGGCCGCAAGGCGCTCGTGCATGATGCCATCGGTGGGTTATGGCAAGCGACCGATTACGTGTCGGCCTCGCTGAAAGCGGCCGATTCGCTCCAGCTCGAAATCTTTTTTGGTTGCCAGCAAAGCCGCTTGAGCGAGCCGTTGCGGACGGTGTTTTCCAGCCTGGCCGGCCCTTCGCAGTTGGCAGCGAGCTTGCCGCCCAACTGCCTGGCCGCAGCCGCCGGCCGGTTGGACGTGGGTCGCATGCTCACCGGACTGCTCGATAGTCAATCGTTGGGCAAGTACGAACTTGAACCGCCAGTTCGCCTCCAGCAGGCTGCGGCGCTGGCGCTCGCCGGCTGCTTGGGACCCGAATGCGGACTGATCATCCTCGCGCCGTCGGACACCGCTGCTGCCGGGCAACCGCCTGCGGCGTGGCTCTGCGGATTGCAAACCCACGGCATCGGGCGGGGCCGCGACGAACCGCCGGCCGCAACGTGGCTCGTGCCCTGGCTGCGCGAAACGGTGCGCCTGGCGTCGGCGGCCGCCAAAACTCGCGGCCAGCAGCCGGCGCTGGAATGTACGCTCGTCAAACAAGATGGGGTCACGCTAACCCGCATCTCTGGCTTGCCGCAATTGCCGGCCGGCGAAACCTTGTTTCTCGCCGAGCAGCAACGCATGTTGTGGTTCGGCAATTCCGCCCCCTTCACCAGCCAGGCCGCCAAAGGAACACTCTCAACGCCAACCGGCAATCGCCGCTACAACGCGCTGCGGCATCCGCGACTGGATCAGCCGTCGGACGTGCTGCTGCTCGATTTGGCCGAAATTCGCCGAGCGGGGAACAAGTGGACCGCAACCAGCGGTCGCGGCTCTATGGGATGGGGCAAGCTGGCGAAACTCCTGCCGCTGGCCGGTCTGGCCGATGGCGCGCTCCTGCAAGTACAGTGCGACGCTGCTTGCACTGCCATCGCACTGCACATCGCCTGCGATTGACCCCCGCTGGGCCATGCGCCGGCCAACAAGCGGGTGACGCGCCTCGACCGTCCGCCTATGATAAGGCCGGGACCACTGGTGGCGCGGATCGCGACCAGCGGTCGCGGCTTTATGGCGCGTCCCGCGCTCATGCGGCCGGTAACCGGATAGTTCATTTTCGGAGCGATGCAATGCGCAAAGTGCTGATTCTTGCCGTGTCCGCCTGCTGGCTGGCCGCGGCGTCCCTGGCGTTGGCGCAAGCGCCGGCAGGTCCGCAGGGCACCCAGCAGCCGGGCGCTGCGGCGCCACAGCAGCAGCGGCTCCAGCGGCTGGAAAACTTGGGCGGCCAGGTTTTCAAT
>DATCFX010001223.1:0-1368 GCA_036509275.1 Pirellulales bacterium
GGGGATCGCGCCGGCCGTGGCCGCCGATCCGGCTACCGCCGAGCCGGTTACGCGCGAGCTTTACGTACCGCTGGACGAATTGCCCACGCTGCTCGCAGGCCCGACGCGCCGCGTGCTATTGTCGCGCCAGCAATACGACGCGCTGCTGAAAAAGGCCCGACCCGTGAAGATCGAAAAGCCGCCGCAGGACGTGGTGCTGCTGTCGGCCGACTATGCCCTCACGATCGAAGACGAGCGGGCCCGGATCGCGGGCACGCTCATGCTCGACGTGCTCACCGACGGCTTGCACGCCGTCCCCTTGACGCTCGAAGATGTCGGCATTCGCCAGGCCGTGCTCGACGGCCGGGGTGCGAATATCGGCCATGCGCAGGACGACACGCTGACGCTGTTTGTCACCGGCCGGGGCCGGCACCGGCTGACGCTCGAACTGCTCACGGAATTGGGTGCAGGCTCGGCGCAGCAGGCGATGAGCTTTCGCCTGCCGTGTTGCGTTGCCACGCGTCTGCACGCCACCGTGCCGGGCAATGTCGAAGCGAAGCAAGGCGCCGACGTGATTTCCCGGCAGGTCGACGAGCGGGCCGGCGTGACACGCTTCGAGCTGTTGCCCCGCGACGGCAAAATGAAGCTGGCCTTCTCCTTGAACAATCGCCAGCAGCGTCAGCAACGCGTGGTGATCGCTCGCGGCGTGCTGATCGACGCCATCACGGCCGCGGACGAACGCCTATACGCCACGGTTTCGCTGGCGGTGCTACACCGGGCGGTCGATCGCTTTCATTTTGCGGTCCCCACAGGATTCGACGTGCTCGCGGTCGAATCGCCCTCGCTGGCACATTGGTCCGTCAGCAAGCAGGGTGCCGAGCGGACGCTCGAGGTCGTGCTGCGGCAAGCGACCACCGACACCGTGGTGCTGCGGATTGCCGCCACGCGCGCTCCCGCCAGGCTCAAAAACTGGACCTTTCCCCGGCTCACGGCCTTGGACGCGGCCGGGCAAGTGTCGGTCTTGGGCCTTTCGGTCGAAGATCGGCTGAAACCCACGTCGCTCGCGCCGGCCGGGCTGATTCCGCTGGACGTCGCCGTGCTCAACTCGGCGCTCGAAGGCGTGAATTCGTCCGATCAACCGGCGAGCAGGATCATCGCGGCGTACTATGCTCCCGATGCCGACTTCAAGTTGAACGCAAGCTTGATCGAGCCTCTGGCCGAACTGCGCGTGACGTCGAATCTGCTGCTCGTCGTGAGCGACGCGCGGCTCGAAGTGGTCGGCGGTTTCGCCCTGGCGCCGACGGCCCAGCGGCGCTTCGATTTTGATTTCACCGCACCGGCCGGCTGGCACGTGCTGCGGGTCAAGGACCAGAAGCAAGCGCCGCTGGC
>DATCFX010001224.1:0-3114 GCA_036509275.1 Pirellulales bacterium
CGGCGCTGGAGTTCGAGACACCCGAGGCGGCCGCATGGGGTTCCGCCACGCTGCGCTCGGCCGTGGTGAATTACGTGGCCGACTTTGCGCCGCACCTGGATCTTTCGCGCGGGTTGACACACGCACCGCTGCGCGGCCGGCTCGCGGCGCTCGCCGTCGTCGCACTCGGCCTCGTGGCAGCCTGCCTGATCTGGCCCGACCACTGGCGCGTCTTTGGCAATCGCCTGCTGCTGGGTTCGATGCACTATCCGGTGCAGACGCAAATCCTGGAAGTTGCGATCAACGGCCAGCCGGTCGACTTGACCAGCAGCGCGCCCGTGCGCGTGCCCTATGGCCGCGCGGTGACGATCGAAGTCCACGCCCGCGGCGAGCTGCCCGCGAGTGGCCGCGCCCGACTGCGCTCGCTGGCTCAAGACGAGCACACCTCGCTGGAGCTGATAGCCGATCCGCAGCGGCCGGCAGTTTACGCGGCGAAACTGGATCGGCTGGTGGATAACATCGAATACGAATTGTTCCTGGGCGACGATTGGACCGAGCCATCCCGGCTGGAGACGATCCCCTTGCCGGTCGTAACCGTCGGGCTGGAAGCCACGCCGCCCGACTATGCGGCCGGCGCCGCCGGCGCGGGACACGCCAGCTCGGGGCGGGCCGGTTCGCGGCAGCTCTCGGTCATCGAAGGCACGCACGTAGCCGTGCGCCTGGAGTGTACGAACAAGGCACTGCGCGACGCCCGGCTGCTCGTTGGCGAGCGCGAATACCGGTTTGCCGCCGCCGATGCCGCGGGCCGGCGCTGGACGTTCGATCCGCAAGACAGCCCGCTGGCCGAAGTCGTCGAGCCGATTCAGTACGAAGTGCAAGCCACGGACGAAGACGGCCTGGCGCTGGCCGAGCCGGTGCGCGGCTTCATCCGCATCAAATCCGACAAGCCGCCGCGCGTCACGGCGGCGATGGTTACGCAGCACGTGCTGCCCGCCGGCAAACCCACGATCACCTACGGCGTGGCCGACGACTATGGAATTGCCCGAGTGCGATTCAATGTGCAGATCGTCCACGAGCCTGGAACGTTGGAAGAGCGGACGCTCGACGTGGATGTGCCGGCCGGTGCGGTGAAGCTGTTGCAAGGCCGCTACCCGCTCGACCTCAGCAGCATGCGGCTCACCAAAGGCGACGAGCTGAAAATCACGCTCGAAGCGACCGACAATCGCGGCCGCCGGCCGGGCAAGACGTCGCTTGGCCAGCCGCTGGTGTTGCACGTCACGGACGAACGCGGCGTGTTGGCGGCGATGGCCGAGACCGATCAGCGCTCGGCCAAGCAGTTGGATTCGATTATCGAGCGTCAACTGGGCATAGGAGATTGACGATGAACCGCGCCTGCTTGCTGGCCGCCGTGTTGGCCGCCTTGACCGTCCAGCCCCGCCCGCTGCGCTGCGAGCCGACGCCGGCCGTGGACGTGGAAATGCTGCGTCGCAAACAGGAGCATCAGCAGCGGGCGCGCGATTTGGCGCGCGAGTTAGTCTCCAGCATTCTCGATATTCAGCTCCAGCAATTGTCCGAGAATGGGCTGGAGCATCTGCCGCTGTATCGCGACATCAGCCAGATGCGCAAGCACCTGGACGGCCTGATCGAGGCCGAAATGGCCGAGGTCGTGAATCTGCTGCTCAAGGCACAGGACCAATTGCCGGCTGAGCGTGAAGCCACGTTCGTCGAGGCCCGCAAAAAAACGCGCGAGGTGGTTATTCGCCTGTCGATCGAGCGGCAGAACCTGCTGCGGCGACTGAAGACGGCCGAGTTGGCCGCGCAGGTCAAGCGGCTGATTGCGATGCAAACGATCGTGGCCAACTCCACGCAGTCGCTGCCGGCGCAGCCCAGCACCCGGCAGGAAGCGGCGCTGGTGGCCACGATCCAGGACGAGCGCGACGTGCAGGCCTTGTTCGCGCGTCTGTTGGAAATGCTGCGCGAAGTGCGGGGCTGGGGCGGCGAAGTCGGCCAGGGAGCGGCCGAAGGGCTGGCCACGCTGCGGACCACGGCCGTCGGCCAGCGGCTGGCCGACGCGATCGGCGATCTGGAGATGGCCGAGTTCGACCAGGCCGGCGAGCAAGAGGCCGCGGTGCTTAAAGGCCTGCGGCTGCTGCTCGAGAAGATCGAAGAGACGCAGGGCCTCGTCGGCACCGATCGCGAGCTGGCATTGGAAAACGTTCGCCAGTTGATCGCCCAGCAGACGCAACTCCGCGACGACACCCGGGCCGCCGAGTTGGACGAAGCCACGATCGACAAGCTCATCGAGCGGCAAGCGACGCTGCAAAAGGAGATCGGCCGGCTGCCGGAAATGCTCAATCGCGTGCCGGCCGCGCTGCCGGCGGTGGAAGCCGCGCGACGGGCGGCCTCGAGTGCTTCGGCCCGCATCTTCGACGCAAAACGCGAAGCAGCCGTAGCCCAGCAGACGGCAGCGACGGCCCAGTTGAAAGCCGTCGAGCAACACCTCCTGGCAGCCGCGCTGCGCTCCGACGGTGCGCAAAGCGCCGCGGAACTCAAAAACCTGGCTCAAGCGCTGGCCGCAGCCCAACAGCACATCGAGCGAGCGCAGGCCGCAACGGCCCAGGCCAAAACCGAAACCGAAACTGAAAAGCCGGCGGCCGAAAAGCCGGCCGCCGACGCCGCGGCCAAGCATCTGGCGCGCGCGGCCCAGCAACTGGCCTCCATCGACGCAGCGGCCGCGTTTCCCGAAGCCGTCAAGTCCGCAATCGAAGGAGCGGCCGTTCAAACGCAGCGCGCGGCACAAGCGGCAGGCAAAGCAGACGCAAAACCAGCAGACGCCGTCGACGGTACGCTGCCGGCCGCCGCGCGGGCCCAGCAGCACGCGCAAAGCGAAGTCGCGGCGGCCCTGGCCGATGCCCGGCGAAACATGCTTTCCACCCGCTTCGAAGAACTGTCAAAAGCCGCCGAGGCGCTCGATCGCGCCGTCGGCGCGCAGCGCGACGTCGCGGCCGAGGCCGAGCAGGCCGCGAAGTCAGCCCCCGCCCAGGGATTGCCGACCGAGCGGGCAAAAGCCTTGGCCGCGCAGGAAACGGCGGTGGGCGAGGTTGCCAAAAAGGTAACGGAAGCCGTCGCCCAGAC
>DATCFX010001225.1:0-1220 GCA_036509275.1 Pirellulales bacterium
AGACAAGGACGACCCGAGTTGAGCAAAATCGCATTTCTGTTTCCGGGCCAGGGCGCTCAAGCAGTCGGCATGGGCGAGCCGCTGTTTCAGTCGCTGCCGCCGGTGCGCCAGCTCTATACGCGGGCCAGTTCCGTTCTCGGCTACGACCTAGCCAAGCTGTGCTTCGAGGGTCCCGCGGAAGATTTGGACTCGACCGTCTATAGCCAGCCGGCGCTGTTCGTGACCAGCCTGGCGGCGCTGGAGCAGTTGCGGCGCGAATCGCCCGACGTGCTGCTCTCGTGCGAGGCGGCTGCCGGCCTGAGCCTGGGCGAGTATACGGCGATGGTCTTTGCCGGCGTGTTCGAGTTCGAGGACGGCTTGAAGCTGGTGCAGGAGCGCGGCACGGCCATGCAAGAGGCGGCCGACGCCACGCCCAGCGGCATGGTCAGCATCCTGGGCCTCGAGCGGGCCCAGGTCGAAGCGCTCTGCCAACAAGCCGCGGCGGGCGAAGTGCTGCAAATCGCCAACCTGCTCTGCCCGGGCAATACGGTGGTGTCGGGCACCAATGCGGCCTGCGAACGCATGGCCGAATTGGCAACCCAGGCCGGCGCGATCAAGGCCGTGCCGCTGGCGGTGGCCGGCGCGTTTCACACGCCGATCATGGCTTCGGCGGTCGAGCGGCTGACGGCGGCCCTGGCCCGGGTGAAGATCGGCCGTCCCAAGCTGCCGGTCGTTTCCAACGTCGATGCCCGGCCGCACGACGATCCGGAAGAAATCCGGCAGTTGCTCATCCAGCAAGTGGTTCAGCCGGTGCGCTGGGAGGATTCGATGCGTTACCTGCTGGCCGAGGGCGTCGATCAGTTTTACGAGCTCGGCCCCGGCCGCGTCCTGCGCGGCCTGCTCAAGCGGATCGATCGCCAGGTGTCGTGCCTCGGAGTCATGAGCTGACGGCGCTGGTTGCGTGGCTGGCGGACCCGCGGGGCGAAGATCCGCGGCGAGCATTTTCCTCTGAGAACAATTGGCTGGCATCCGAACATGGCGGACACACCCTCGGGCTCTTTGGCGGTCGATCTGAGTGGGCAGGTGGCGCTGGTGACCGGCGCTTCGCGCGGCATCGGCCGGGCCATTGCCGTGGCGCTGGCGCGCTCAGGAGCCCGGGTGGCTTGCGTGGCCCGCAGCCAGCAGAAGCTGGCGGAAACGGTCGACGAGATTTCGCGTGGCGGCGGCACAGCCGCCTGGTT
>DATCFX010001226.1:0-6381 GCA_036509275.1 Pirellulales bacterium
CCAGCGAGGTGGTCGGTCTGGTCGAAGCGAGTTGGGACCAACACCTGCGATCGGGCGGAACGCCAATCGAGCGCTAACGGCGATCGCGCGCTCACGACCGCGGAGACGAGCCTTGTCGGAATCTGTCACGCCACTGCTGGCCCCGGCCGCCGAAATGGGGATTGCGCCGCCGCGCACGCGCCCCGCTCGGCAAGCCGCGCGCTCGAGCCTGCCAGACCTGGTGTTTCATTGGGCCACGGCCGCGTGTGCGCTGGTGGTCGTGCTGGTCGTGGCCGGCATCTTGTGCGAGCTGGTGCGGAATTCGCAATTGTCGATCGAGCGCTTCGGGCTGGGTTTTTTGACATCGAATGCCTGGAACCCGGTGATCCAGGATTTCGGCGCCCGCAGCAGCATCTATGGCACCGTGGTGTCGACGCTGATTGCCATGCTGCTGGCCGTGCCGCTGAGCCTGGTGACGGCGCTGTTCCTGGTGGACCTGGCGCCGCCGCGGCTGAGCCGATTCGTGGGCATGGGGCTGGAACTGCTGGCGGCCGTGCCCAGCATTATTTATGGCATGTGGGGGCTGTTCGTATTCGCACCGTTCATGGCCACGTACGTGCAGCCGGCGCTGTACACCGTTTCCGGCGGCCTGCCGCTGTTCGAGCCGCCGATGATCGGCATCGGCGTGCTGACGGCCGGCATCATCCTGGCGTTGATGATTTTGCCGTACATTTGCGCCGTGACGCGCGACGTGTTTCGCATGACGCCGCCGATGCTCAAGGAATCGGCCTATGGCATGGGCGCCACCACCTGGGAAGTCACGCGGCAAGTCACGATTCCATACGGCTTGCGCGGCATCGTGGGCGCCACGTTTCTGGGTCTCGGCCGAGCCATCGGCGAGACCATGGCCGTGACGTTCGTGATCGGCAACGACCACAAGATTTCGGCCTCGCTGTTCGCGGCCGGCAACACGATCTCGTCCACGCTGGCCAACGAGTTCAACGAGGCCACCGAGCCCATGTACCGCAGCGCACTGGTCGAGTTGGGCCTGGTGCTGTTTCTGCTGACGCTGGTGTTTCAGGCGGCCGCGCACCTATGGCTGCGGCGCATGACGCCCAAGGGGGCGCGCCGATGAAACCGCGCTCCATCGCATTGCGCCGCGCGAGCGACCGGCTGGTCAAAGTCGTCGCCACCGCCTCGGCGATGATCGGACTCGTGGCCCTGGCCTGGATCTTGGGCGTGATCCTGGCCAACGGCGCCGGCGCCATCAATTGGGATTTTCTGACCCACCTGCCGGCGCCGCCAGGCGTGGCTGGCGGCGGCCTGGCCAATGCGATTGCCGGCACCGTGCTGATGACCGGAGTGGCCACGCTGCTGGGCGTGCCGATCGGTTTGCTGGCGGGCGTGTTCCTGGCCGAATTCGGCAAGACGTCGGCCCTCGCGCCGGCGGTCCGCTTTGCGGCCAACGTGCTGATGGGCACGCCGTCGATCCTGATCGGCGTGTTCGTCTACGCCGTGCTGGTCGTGCCGATGGGCCGCTTTTCCGGACTGGCCGGAGCCATGGCGCTGGCGCTGATCATATTGCCGGTCGTCACGCGGACCACGGAAGACATGCTGCAAATGGTGCCCGACAGCCTGCGCGAGGCGGCCTTGGCCCTGGGCTCGCCGCGTTGGAAAGTCACGCTGGGCATCGTGTTTCGCGCGGCCAGAAGCGGGCTGCTGACGGGCATTTTGCTGGCCGTGGCCCGGGTCAGCGGCGAGTCGGCCCCGCTGTTGTTTACGGCGCTCAACAGCCCTTATTCCGTGCGGTCGCTGGGGCAGCCGACCGCGAATCTGACGGTGACCATCTACAACTATGCGCTAAGCCCCTACGCCGATTGGCGGCAGATGGCCTGGGGCGCGTCGCTGCTGATAACCGTGGGCGTGCTGTCGATGATGATTATCGCTCGGCTGACTGTGCGCGGAAGAGAATCATGGTAGTTTTTTCCAAGTCCGAACCCAGTTCAACTCCCGCGACCAGGGAAGCTCCGGCCGTGTCCAAACCGTCCGCCCCCGAGCCGCCGCGCCCGCCCAGCAAAGTTTCGGTCAAGGGGCTGAACTTTTTTTACGGCCAGCACCAGGCCCTGCACGACAACGACATCGAAATCGCCGCCAACCGCGTGACGGCGATCATCGGCCCCTCGGGCTGCGGCAAAAGCACGCATATCCGCGTCTACAACCGCATCTACCAGTTGTATCGCGAGCAACGCGCCGCAGGCGAAATCCTGTTGGACGGCAAAAACCTGCTCGATCCCGCCACCGACCTGCTCGAGCTGCGGAAGCGCGTGGGCATGATCTTTCAGAAGCCGACGCCGTTTCCCATGAGCGTGTTCGATAACGTCGCCTACGGACTGCGGCTGCACAACCGCGTGTCGCGCAGCGAACTGGTCGGCCGCGTGGAAGACGCCCTGCGCCGCGCGGCGCTGTGGGACGAGGTATCCGACAAGCTGGAAAAGCCCGGCATGGCGCTCTCCGGCGGCCAGCAGCAGCGGCTGTGCATCGCCCGGGCTATCGCCGTCGAGCCCGACGTGCTGCTGATGGACGAGCCCACCAGCGCGATCGATCCGTTGGGCACGGCGAAGATCGAAGACCTGATCGACGCCCTGCGGGCCAACTACACGATCATCATCGTCACGCACAATATGCAGCAGGCCGCGCGGGTCTCGGATTACACGGCGTTTTTCTATCAGGGCCGGATCGTGGAGTTCGGCCCCACGCGGCAAATCTTTACCAATCCCACGCAGAAACAAACCGAAGACTACATCACCGGCCGCTTCGGCTAAAAAAGGAAGCTAAGCGGCTGGCTCTGCGTTCCCCACTTTTCACTTTTCACTTCAGCCATGTCTCATCACCTGTTTCGTCAAATCGAGAAGCTCAAGCAGAAAATCCTGCTGGTGGGCACGTACGTCGAAGAGTCGATCGCCAAGGCGGTCGATTCGCTGGTGAACAAGGACCGGGAGTTGGCTGCGTCTGTCATTCAGGCCGACGACGAAATCGACCGGCTGGAAGTCGAAGTCGAAGAGGAATGTTTAAAGACGCTGGCCCTGTACCAGCCCGTGGCCGCCGATTTGCGGTTCGTGATCGCGGTGCTGAAAATCAACAACGACCTGGAGCGCATGGGCGACCTGGCGACGAACATGGCGAAGCGGGCCATCTTCCTGGCCCAATGCGAGCAGCCGGAATTGATCGGCGATATCCGCACCATGGCCGTCAAGGCGCAGTCGATGGTCAAGAACAGCCTCGACGCGCTGGTGAACCACGATGGCAAATTGGCTCGGCAGGTGCGCGAGAATGACGACGAAGTCGACGCGCTGCGGGACGACATCCAGGCCAAGGTGCGGCGGCTGATGCGCGAACAGCCGGAAAAATTCGAGTGCTGGTCGAAGCTCAATTCCGCCTCGCGTCACGTCGAGCGGATTGCCGACATGGCCACCAACGTGGCCGAAGAGGTGATCTACCTCGTCGAAGGCGAAATCGTCCGCCACCGCCCGCAAGACTGAAGTTGATTGGCCAAAGCGGACCGCCCCCGAAAATTGAAAATCGAGAGCGGTCCGTGGATCCCGGTTGACGCGCCAGCGATCCCGGCGGCTGCCTATTGGTCCGCGCTACTGGTCGCGGCGACGTTGATTTCGCTCTCGGCCAGTTCGGTCAGTTTGGCATCGGTGGCCTTTTCTTCGCTCAGCGTCTGCTCCAGCAGCACGGCGATCTCTTCCAGATCCAGCAGCCGGGCGTACGTCCGCGCCGTGCCGTAGCCGGCCATTTCATAATGCTCGACTTTTTGGGCCGCGCCGATGATGGCGGCGTCTTTCACAGCCGGCTCGCCCTCTTCTTCCAGCATTTCCTTGCCCTCTTCGATCAAGCCTTCCATTGCCTTGCACTTCTTGCCCCGAGAACTCATCTCGAGCTGCTCGAAGATTTTGTCCAGCCGCTCGACGTGCGTTCGGGTCTCCTCCAAATGCTTCTCGATGCCCTCGCGCAGTTTCTCGGACGAGGCGCCCTTGGCCATTTTCGGCAGTGCCTTGACGAGTTGTACCTCGGCTGAGTGCAGGTCTTTCAATTCGTGAACCAACAGATCGTGCAGCGTTTGCAGTTTCATTGCGAACTCCCCCTTGTGGAAAAAACACTGGATTCGTGGGGCCGCTATCAGCAATGCCCGTGGATGGCGGTCCGGGGGCGTTGCACGACCGGCAACGGGAACCATAGCAAAGCCCGTTCCGGGGTCCGGCGGAATCGGCGCAACAAAAACGCCCCGTCGTGCGCGGCACAGCGCACGGCGGGGCAGCCCGTAGCAAAGGTGTCTGGAGATCCCTCTGTCTTTGTTACGGGCGGCATCGCGCGGCAGTTCTGACCAATTGGGTTTTCTGCAAATCCCGGCCGAACCCGGCCCCCCTTATTGGCGTACTGTAAAAAGGTCTGCGAAGAGCAGCCAACCCTCCATATTGTCACAAGAACCTCCACCTCTGCGGTAACTATCTTCTTGTCATGACGTCGACAAACGCGTCCCACGATCGGCCGGGTACTCCGGTCCCGCCGATCGATTGGCCCCAGGTGCTGGCTGAGCACGACCGCTGGATGCGGACCGTGGTGCGGGCGCGTACGGGCGAGGAGGAGGCTGTCGACGAAGTGATGCAAGAGGTTTCGCTGGCGGTAATTAAGCAACGGGCGCCGCCGCTGGATTGCTCGAAAATCGCCCCCTGGCTGTATCGCGTGGCGGTGCTCCAATCGCTCGTGTACCGCCGTCGCCGGGGCCGCTCGCGCAAGCTGACCGACCGCTACGCCCAGCGATTGCAACCGACCGAGGAGGACTCCCGGAGCCCCAACGGCCTGGACTGGCTGCTGGCCGATGAGCGGCGCCAGACGGTGCGCACGGCCCTGGACCGGCTGCCCCCCCGCGAAGCGGAAATCTTGCTGCTGAAATACGCCGAAGATTGGAACTACCACCAGATCGCCGCGCATCTGGGCATCGGGCATAGTGCCGCCGAGGCCCGCTTGCACCGCGCCCGCGGGCGCTTACGCAGCGAGCTGAAAGCCTTGAATTTGACCGAAATCACTGCATGAACATCATGTCCCACGAATCCGACGAACAGCAGCAGCGGCTCGACCGGTTGGTCGACGGCGAGCTGCCCGAAGCCGAGCGGCGCCAATTGCTGGCCTCCCTGGACGATCAGCCGGATGGATGGCGGCGATGTGCTTTGGCGTTTTTGGAAGCCCAGAGTTGGGCCGAAGATTTGCGGGCAATCGCGCATCCCGCCCCGATCGTGGCTCCCCCCGCCACGGTGCAGCCGGCGGTGCCGATCCGACCGCAATCCGGCAGCTCGCAAGCCGCGTGGCGCCGTGCCAGCCCAGGCATGCTCGCGGCCTTGGCGGCCAGCGTCATGCTCTGTTTCGCCCTGGGCATCAGCGCCGGCCGCTGGCTGGACCGGCCAGGCCCGGGCTACAGGGTTTCCGCCAGCGGCTCGGCAGGCCATTCGCTGGCGGCTGCCGGCGTCCCAGCGGCGCGGCCGGCGGCCGTTGCCGAATCGGCAGCGGACCACGTCACGCTGGTGCTGGCCGAGGGGCGCGACGACGCGGTGCCGGTGCAGGTGCCGATCGTCAAGGACCCGGCTTTGGCAGCCGGTTGGTTGAATGCTTCACCGGCGCTGCCGGCCGACGTACGGCAAGCCCTCGAGCGGCTCGGCCACCGAGTCCGCGAGCATCGGCAGTTGATTCCGGTGCGGATGGGCGACGGCCGCGAGGTGGTCGTGCCGGTCGATCGCATCGATCTGCAGCCGGTCAATCTCAAGGATTATCAATAAACGCGCACGCCAGCGCGCTCCGATCTGCAAAGGAGTCCCCCCCATGAAAATCACGACCTGCGTTTTCCGGCTGGGCCTCGTCGGCCTGGGACTGGCCTGTGCGCCCGCCGCGCTGTTACACGCCGACCCCCAGGACCCGCCCGAATCCAAGCAGCCGGCCGAGACCGACCAGACGCCGGCCGCGCCGGGCGATGCGCAGCGTGGCCCATCCGCCGATTACTGGATCGGCGTGCAGTGCAGCCCGATCCACGATCCGGCGTTGCGAGCACAGTTGAATTTGGATCGCGACCAGGGCGGGCTGCTGATTGAAGACGTACTGCCGGACAGTCCGGCGGCCAAAGCCGGCTTGAAGCGCTTCGACGTGCTGCTGACGGTCGGCGACACCCGCTTGCGCGATATGCACAGTTTGCAGCGGGCCATCAATCGCACCGCCGGCGGCGAGCTGAAAATCGAACTTTATCGAGGCGGCAAGCAGCAGGCGGTCACCGTCAAGCCGGCCCAGCGCAGCGAAGAATTCGGGCCGCCATCGGCCTTCCAGCCACCGCCGGACGCCTTGCAACAGTGGCTC
>DATCFX010001227.1:0-4909 GCA_036509275.1 Pirellulales bacterium
TGCCACGGCCAATGGTGCCGTCTACGAGCGGGCCGTGCCCGTGTTTGCCGACGTCGATCCGGAAACCTTGCTGATCGGCGCCGCGCAGGCCGAGGCAGTTTTCACCGCTCGCACCCGCGCACTGATTGCGGTCGACTATGCGGGGCAGCCCTGCGATTACTCGGCGTTGGCCGACTGGGCCGCTCGCCGCCAGGTGCCACTGGTGGCCGATGCCTGCCATAGTCTGGGCGGCAGTTACCTCGGCCAATCGGTGGGCAGCCTGGCACGGCTCAATTGTTTCAGTTTGCACCCGGTCAAAGCCATGACCAGCGGCGAGGGCGGGGTCATCAGCACCGACGATGCCGCGCTGGCCCAGCGCCTGCGCCGGTTTCGCAATCACGGGCTGATGCAGCCCGATCCGATCGCGCGGCCTTGGCATGCCGAACAAATCGAGTTGGGCTGGAACTACCGGCTCACCGACTTTCAAGCCGCGCTGGCCGCCAGCCAACTGACGAAGCTGGCCGAATGGACCGACCGGCGCGAGCAACTGGCCGCCCGCTATGACGCGGCGTGTGCCGAACTGCCCGCGCTCAGCCCGCTGGCCGTGCTCGACAACCGCCGGCACGCCTGGCATTTGTATGTCGTGCAACTCGAACTCCAGCGGTTGAGCGTGGACCGCGATGCGATCGTGCAGGCCTTGCGGGCCGAGGGCATCGGCGTGCAGGTACATTATCGCCCCGTACACTTGCAGCCGTTCTATCGCACCCATTACGGCACGCGCCTCGGCCAATGTCCGGCCGCCGAGCAAGCCGCCGAGCGCGTCATCTCGCTGCCGCTGTTCCCCGCCATGACGACCGCCGACCAGGACGACGTGATTCAATCGCTCGAAAAGGTAATCCAACACTATCTAAAATGATGAAGTCTGAATGATGAATGCGGAATAAGAAGCTGGTAAAGCTGACAGCCTTTCCCCAATTCATCATTCATCATTCATCATTCATCATTCATCATTCATCATTCATCATTCATCATTCATCATTCATCATTCATCATTCATCATTCATCATTTCATCATTTCATGAAACGCGTCATCATCGTCCAAGCCCGCGTACACTCGACCCGGCTGCCGGGCAAGGTCTTGCTCGACCTGGCGGGCCGGCCGATGCTCGAGCGGCAGCTCGAGCGGCTGAAGCAGTGTCGCGCGGCCGACGACCTGATCGTCGCCACCACGCGGCACGGCGACGATCGACCGATCGTGAGCCTGGCCGGACGGCTGGGCGTGCGCTGGTTCCGCGGTTCGTCGGGCGACGTGCTGCGGCGCTATGTCGACGCCGCCAGCCAGACGCAGGCCGATGTGGTCGTGCGCATCACGTCCGATTGCCCGTTGATCGATCCGGAAGTCACCGATCGCGTGATCCGCGCGCTGTGCGCCGAGCCGGCCCAGTGCGATTACGCCAGCAATGTCGTCCGGCGGACGTTCCCACGCGGCCTGGACACCGAGGCGATGTTTGCCGATACGCTGTTGCGGATCGATCGGCTGGCGCAGTTGCCGCACGAGCGCGAGCACGTCACGATTGTGCCCCGCTCGCCCCGAGCCAGTCTGTTTCTGAGGCGCGACGTGCTGGACGAGCGCGACAATTCCGACCTGCGCTGGACCGTCGACGCGCCGGCCGACCTGGCCTTTGTGCGCGAACTTTATCAAGCGTTGGGGCTTGCGGAACACGTCGTGCCCTACGCAGAGATGTTAGCCTTTGTGCGAGCCCGACCGGAGCTTTCGGCCATCAATGCGGCCGGCCACACTTGGAACCCTGGCGACCAACTGCCGCGCGAGGCGGCTTGACTGCCAGCGACGCGGCGGAGGCACCCGGCATGCCCGATCGGCTTCGATTGCGACCTGTCACGTTGGCCGACGCGCCGACGCTACTGGAGTGGGTCAACGACGCCGTCGTGCGGGCACAGTCGTTTGTCAGCACGCCCGTGAACTGGCCGGAGCATTTGGCGTGGCTGGAAGGCAAACTTTCCAGCACGGCCGATGCGTGGTTGTGGATGGCCGAAACCGACGAGCACGCGGCATTAGGGCAAATTCGTTTCGAGGGCGAAGGGCCGCAGGCCGTGATGTCGTTCAGCGTGGCGCCGGCGTTTCGCCGCCAGGGATACGGCGCGCTGTTGGTCGCGGCCGGCTGCCGCCGCTTGTTCGAACAAAGCTCGCTGGAGCGCGTCGCGGCCTACGTCAAGCCGGACAACCTGGCGTCGCAGCGCACATTGGCGCGGGCCGGTTTGGCGCCCGGTAAGATGATGAGCCGGCGAGGGCAACCGGCCCAGGTTTGGATTCAATCACGAAGAGGCGGAGCATGAGCCGGCCGCTGGAGATTGGCCGCCGAACGATTGGCCCTGGCCATCCGGTCTATATCGTCGCCGAGTTGTCGGCCAATCATCATGGGCGGCTGGACCAGGCGCTGCGGTTGGTGGCTGCCGCCGCGGAAGCCGGCGCCGATGCCGTCAAGCTGCAAACCTACACGGCCGACACGCTCACGCTCGACTGCCGCGAAGAGCCCTTTCGGATCGGGGCCGGCACGCTCTGGGAAGGGCGCTACCTGCACGATTTGTATCGCGAAGCAGCCACGCCCTGGGATTGGCACGCGCCCCTGCGCGACGAGGCACAGCGGCTGGGCTTGGACTTTTTTTCAACTCCGTTCGATCGGACGGCCGTGGATTTTTTAGAGCGGCTGGACGTGCCGGCCTATAAAGTCGCCTCGTTCGAACTCGTGGATTTGCCGCTGCTGGAGTACATCGGCCGTTGCGGCAAGCCGGTGATCCTCTCCACCGGCATGGCTGAGCGCGACGAGATTGCCGATGCGGTGGACGCGCTGCGCCGCGCGGGCTGCCCGCAATTGGCCCTCTTAAAATGCACCAGCGCCTATCCCGCTCCGGCCGACGAAATGAACCTGCGATTGATTCCGGCGCTGGCGGCGGCATTCGACGTTCCGGTCGGCTTGTCGGATCACACGCTCGAATCGACCAGCGCCATCGCAGCCGTAGCCCTGGCGGCGAGCATCGTCGAAAAGCATCTCACGCTCAGCCGCGCGGTGCCGGGGCCGGACAGCGCGTTTTCGCTCGAGCCGGCCGAGTTCGCCGCAACGGTCCGCGCCATCCGCACGACCGAGGCCGCGCTGGGTACGGCCGAGTTTACCATCGGGCCCAGCGAAGCCCGCTCGCGTCAGTTCCGCCGCTCGCTGTTTGCCACGGCCGACATCGCCGCCGGCGAAACGCTGACCGAATTCAATATCCGCTCGATCCGCCCCGCCGGCGGTCTGCCGCCGAAAGAATTGCCCCGCCTGCTCGGCCGCCGCGCCAAATGTCCCATCCCCCGCGGCACCCCGCTGGCCTGGGAACTGATGGAATAGCAGACGTGGGAGGCGAGCCGCGCAAGCTCGTTGCCAGCGGGCCTCGCAGCTTCGAGGCTACAGACAATTGCCCAGCGAATCGGAGAATGCGACCAGGCCGGGAGGGTTGGGCAGCAGGCTGGCAATCGTGGCCAGTAGCGTGTCGAAATCGATCGGCTTGGTGACGTGGGCCTGGTAGCCCGCCTCGAGGGCCTTGGCCTTGTCACGCTGGAGGGCAAAGGCCGTGATCGCCACCGCCGGCAACGTACCGCCGCGATCGGCCGGCAACTCGCGCAGATAGCGCATCAGCGCATAGCCGTCCATTTCGGGCATGCCGATGTCGCTGAGCAGCATGTCGGGCACGCGTTGCTCGAGCAGACGGATGGCCTCGACCGCCGACGCGGCCAACTGCACGCGGGCACCGACTTTTTCCAATGCGCGGCCGAGCATGTCACGCGTGTCGGCCTGGTCGTCGACCACGAGAAACGTCAGGCCGGATAGATCGACATGCCGAACGCCGGCCAGCATGCCAGCCACGGAGTCCTCGGCCAGCGACGGCTCGGCGGACGTGGCCGCGGGCAGCGCGACCGGCAGGGAGAGCGTGATGGCCGTTCCCCGGTTTTCGCCGGGGCTGAAGGCCGCGACGCTGCCGCCGTGCAACTGGACCACGTGGCGCACCAGCGCCAGCCCGATGCCCAGGCCCGAGTGCGACCGCGTGCTGGTGCTGTCCGCCTGGCGGAAGCGTTCGAAGACGAAGGGCAGAAACGCGCGATTGATGCCGATGCCCGAATCGCGGACTTCGATCTCGATGCCCTGCCTCGCCTCGCGCTGGAAGACGTCGATCCGGCCGCCCGGCGGGGTGAATTTGACGGCGTTATTGAGCAGGTTCCAAAACACCTGGCGCAGCCGATCGGGATCTCCCAGCAGGACGACTTCCGCGCTTTGCACGTTGCTGTGCAGCGTGATTTGCCTGGCAGCGGCCGCGGGCCGGGCATCGTCGACGACCGACGTGAGAATCGGCACCAGATCGATGCGGCTGGTATTCAACCGCAGTTTGCCGGCCACGATCCGCGAAATGTCCAGCAGATCGTCGATCAGCTTGGTTTGGACGTTCACGTTGCGCTCGATGACCTCCAGACCTTGGCGCGTTTCGTCGGTCAGCGATTCGGACATGCCGAGCAGTTGAACCCAGCCGAGCATGGCGGTCAGCGGCGTGCGCAGCTCGTGCGACAAGGTGGCCAGGAACTCATCCTTGATGCGGTTGGCTTCACGGGCTTCGGCGAACAGGGCGTTTTCGATGGCGATCGAGGCCATGCGGCACAATTGAAAGAGCAGCGCCTCGTCATCCGCGCTGAATTCCCGGTCCGCGCCGAGATCAATCTGGGCCAGCCCCATCCGGCTGTTGTCGCGGCCAATGAGCGGGACGGTGACAATGCCTCCCACGCGTTGCACGGCAAACCGTGCCGTTGATGCCAAGGGCCGCGAGCGGGACTCGTCGGCCGACGCCTTGCGGGCTTCCGCGACGAGCAATTGGATATCGGCCAGAG
>DATCFX010001228.1:0-3464 GCA_036509275.1 Pirellulales bacterium
TCGCCTGGCGGCTACTGCGCTACGGCCTGCCCAGCGGGCTGCAACTGCTGTTGGAAGTCGCCGGCTACACGGCCTTCCTGATCCTGATCGGCGACTTGGGCGAGATGGATATGGCGGCCACGAGCCTGGCCTTCAACGTCAACAACCTGGCGTTCATGCCGATCTTGGGCATTGGACTGGCCACGAGCACGCTCGTGGGCCATCGCATGGGCGAAGAGCGGCCCGACCTGGCGGCCCGGGTGACGCACACGGCGTTTATCCTGGCGGGCGGCTACATGCTCGCCATTTCGGCGCTGTACGTGCTCGCGCCGGATTTCATTTTGATGGCCCATTGGTCGATGGTCGAAGATCGCGACTTCCCGCAGTTGCAGCATCTGACCGTGGTGCTGCTGCGCTTCGTGGCCGCGTACTGCCTGTTCGACGCCATGAACGTGATCTTTTCGGCGGCAATCAAGGGGGCTGGCGATACGCGGTTCGTGATGCTCACCACGCTCATCACGTCGACGATTCCCGTCGCGCTCACTTGGGTCGGGCTGCGCTATTTTCACCTGGGCATCTACTGGCCCTGGATCGTGATGACCGGCTGGGTCATGGCGTTGGGCTTCATCTACATGGCCCGCTTCATGCAAGGCAAGTGGCGCTCGATGCGCGTGATTGAAGACCCGCTCATCGGCGACAGCCAAGGCACAGCCGCCGCCGTCGTCCACGCCGGCGAAGCGCTGTCGCACTAAAGGGGCGTGCCGTTCACCGCCGTCTTGCACGCCGGCCGCGCACTGTCGGCCGATTCCGCTGTTGATATTGGACACCTCGTTAACGATCATTCGGCCAGTCATAACCATCGCGGGTATCCGCAGGGCCTGACGTAAACGCAGGTACCAAAAAGAGCCCGCCGCGAGCTCTGATCGTGAACGATCACAGCTTGCGACGGGCTCTTTTATCCGGCCTTCAATGCCAAGACGTGGCAGAATAGAATACTCGATTATTGGAGAGTTTCTCATGCACGTTCCCGATCAACTTGTCAGCCAGGTAATGGCCTTGTCTCCCGACGCGCGAGCGGAACTGCTCGCCTTGCTTCAGGAGAGCCTCCCCGTCACGGAAGTTCCCGGTGTGACGGGTTCCGACGATCAGCTTGCGGCCGAATGGACGGAAGAGCTAGATCGACGAATTGCCGATTCGCGTGGCGGCAAATCTCCCGGCGTTGACGCGGAGACCGCGTTCGCTCAAATCCGAAAGCAGCTTGCCTCAGGTCAAGGCCCAAGTGGTGCATGACCCTCATCATTCGGCCGGAGGCCATTGAAGTGCTTTTGGCGAGCGCTCGTTGGTACAATGAGCGGCGGGCCGGGTTGGGTAACGAATTGATCGACGAAGCCTGGGCGGCAACCCGGCGAATTCGAGCAACGCCGGCGGCCTTCGGACGATATGAGTTCTACCGAGGACCGGACGAAGTTCGCCGCATTGGATTGGCGCGCTTTCCATACAGTGCGATCTACCTTGTCGAACGGGATCGCCTTACGGTTTTGGCGTTTGCCCCCGATAAGTGGCGGCCGATGTATTGACTGAACCGCTTGCGCGATGCTGGAGCATGAAGACAGGTGACGATTCTGGCACCTCGCCTGCGGCGACCCCGTGCTTCCGGACTGCCAGCAAGTCCGGTCACGCACTCCGTGCGTGACACAATGGGCGGGCTCGAATCGCGCGAAATGGGTGCGCTGTTGATGGCGGTTGTCACGCACGCGTGTGTCATTCACGGATTCGCCGCGAGGATGCCCGGGCTGACCTTAAAATAGTCCGCCAGCGTCCGGATGATCGCTTTGCTGAACGGCTTCTTGCCGGCCAGGATTTCCGAGATTGTCGATTTCGGAATCCCAGTCTGCTGGTGAATTTGGATCTGGGAGACCTCTTTTGCTTCCATCAGGTGCCGCAGCATCTCGGCATCGGACGCGGCCTCGATCGGGTAATGAACATCCTCGTAAGTGGCCACTAGATCGCTCAAAGCGTCGAGATACATTTCCTCGCCGGCGTCGAGCTTGCCTTTGGTCAGCAGCCGATCCATGACCTTCTGGGCCGCAACCAGCTGCGCCTCGGAGCGGATCGAAACGAGCGGAAAGGCCGCCACTAGCTCCAGATAGGCTGAGAGCTTCTTGGACGCACGATTTTTGGTTTTCATTGATACGGCCCTCAACGCCGTTGCGCTCGATCCCCTTTGGCCATCACGCGCGGGCCGGTGACCTCGTACAGGTGATACTCCGCGTAGACCTCGTTGCGGAACCAGCTTCCGTCCAGGGCGCGGCCGCGATAAAAATCGTTCACCAAGTCCGGCGGCCCGAGGTAGGGAACATTTTGCGGGCTGATGAAATGCCGTAGCGGGTCGGCAAATGGATAAGTGGCCGAACAGGCGCCGAGCTTGCCGAGCGAACGCTTTTCGAGCTCGTAGCGATGCACGAACGGGTGGCGATCGGCGGTCTTCCACGGCAAGTGCGGGAAATCGCAGTCGAGCAAATAGACTCGCGACCGCGAGGACTCGGCGGCCAGCAGTCGCTGGAATTTGTACTCGTCGTCCACGACGCATTCGGGCCGGTTGACGCCGCCGGGCATCGACCACAGATTGCGGTAATGATCGCCGGCGACCCATTTGATTTCGACGCCGTGGATCACATTGCCCACAACCACCGAGCCGCGGGCCGTGCGCTGGCGCAGTTCGGCCGCCACCGCGCGAATGGCCGCGGTTTGCCCCTGCATCACGCGGCGGGTGCCGTAGATCACGAGCAACTGGTCGGCCACAATCACGCCCAGTGCAAGCGCGAGCGCATAGCGGGCCGCGCGCAGCCGACCCGGCCAGGCCGCGACCCACTCCCACAGCGATTCCATCAGGCAGGCGACAATGATCGAGGCGGGCACCAGCACGTAGAGAAAGTGGACGGTTTCCTGCACGACGCGCATCAGCGGCACGAACGACAGCAGGAACCAAATCACCAGAAACACGTCGACCTGCATGCCGACCGCCGCAACGTACAAGCACAGCGTATAGCCCAACCGGTCCTCGCTGCCTTTGGCAAAATACAGCAGCACCAGGCCCAGCCACACGCATGGAGCAACGCCGGCCGCGAAGTATTGCACGTATTGCCAGGCGCTTTTGTTCCAATCCGCCCAGCAACGCGGCAGGCCGGCGATCACCTGGCGGCCGGCCAGGCGCATGCCGCTGACCGTGGCCAGCAGCACGAGCAAGGGCGGCAGGAGCGGCAAAAACATCCAGGCCATCTCCCAGTGAATCCCGTGGAACTGGGTGGCATGCGCCAGCGAGCCCATTTGCGTCACGCTCAGTAGCGGCAGGTCCGGAAAGAACAGCCATTTCACCAGCGCAGTCGGGTACACGGCATGCAGAAAAAACAGTCCCGCCATCGCCATTAGGGTCGGCCGAAGAAACACTTCGGCCTTTCCCGACCCCTCACCCTGCCCTCTCCCGC
>DATCFX010001229.1:0-1168 GCA_036509275.1 Pirellulales bacterium
GCAGACTATCGCGGCAAGGCCCGCCGCTGTCTCGACGGTGCGACGCAGATCGCAACGGCGACGTCTCTTCACCACATCGTCGCCCGGGAGGCCTATCTTGCCGCCTGTCACGCAGCCGAGGCGTACCTGTTTGAACGCACCGGCAGAAACGCCAAGACACATCGGGGCTTACGCAGCGAGTTCAGCCGTTTGGCACGCGACGAGCCGCGCATCGACCGGGGTTATCTGACCTTCCTTGCCGAAGGCTACGAATACAAATCTATCGCAGATTACAGTGTCGGCTCGGAGTCGCTCCTGATCACGGCAGAGGACGCCGGTTCGGCAGTTGACACCGCTGCCCGGCTCATTGGTTGCATCGCGGCGCTGCTGGAATAGCCCAACCGAGCAAGCCGAGCGCGGACCTCGCAGTCGTTGCCGCCGCTTTCCGGGGGGCTGCGCCCATGTGATCTAATCCATCAAAGCAGGTTCCGGACGGAGGTTTGACGCCATCGTGATCAAGCGGTTTCATGCTCTCTACGTCGGCGAGCAAGCGTAGGGCTCTGTGTGGACGGCCCGCTTGGTGCAAGGGGTGAGGCAAGAGAATCTGATCCGGTGCGGTTGCGGTCGGGTGTCCGGCCGGTTTGCGCGGCGGCTGCCGCTGGCCCAGATGGGTTCCGCGATCCCCTCCCAAACGGAAGCGCGACCTTTCTGGCCACCACCCTACACGGGTTGTGGGGATCGTCGGACCGACCGATCAGCAACTTTTCCCTTGAAGCCCCGCACGCGGCAGACCAGCGGTCAGGTGGCGGCCGGCCGGGGCCGGTAGGCCTGCCCGCTGGTCATCATGGCCATATAATGCGGGCCGTTTTGTTGGCCAAGGCCACCGCCGCGAGCTTGCGCGGCTTGCGGCCGAGCAGGTTGAGCCGCCACGGCGTGGCGGTGGGGCGCCCCGTTGGCCCTTGGCCCGCGGGCGTGACCCGCGGGTTGGCGTGCTGGATGACCGCGGTCGCCCCCAGCACCAGCAGTTGCCGCAGGCGCTCGTCGCCAGCCCGGCTGATGCCGCCCAGGCGCTGCCGGCCCGCGGTCGAGCATTGGCGCGGAACCAGAGCCTGCCCATGGCTTGAGCAGGGGCCGAGCCAGGCGGCGAAGTGGCGCGCCGATTTGAATTGCGCCGCATCGACCCGCAGCG
>DATCFX010001230.1:0-3514 GCA_036509275.1 Pirellulales bacterium
GAAACCAGCGTCTCGGTCAGCGGCGGCGGCACGCTGCAAACCGTCGACAGCACTCCGTTCAGCACCGCGGCCACGGTCACCCTCAATGGCGGCACGCTGGAACTGACGAACATCAACGCCAACATTGCCGCCACGGCCACCACGCTCAATTATGCCGGCGGCTCGTACGTCAGCCTCCAGGACGGCCCGCAGAACTACACGCAGTTGACCGTCACGAACCTCAACCGCTCCAACCAGGGCACGTTGGTCCTGGAACAGGTCAACGGCCAGTTGGGCGTGCTGGGCCTTCGCGGCGAACGCATGATCGCCACCAACATCAACGGCCAGAGCACCACGACGCAGCTCAATCAGGTGAACACCAACGGGCTGGTGGCCCCCAGCATCATCTACGGCACTCAGGACCCCTCGAACAACGGCACGCTGATCGGCGACTTTGTCAGCTATAGCGGCCCGCAGGACGGCTTTGTCCCCTTCACCGGCTCGGTGGCCAATCTATCCGGCAACAACCCGAACCTGGTGGCCGTCATTCCCGGCGCCACGCTCACCGGCAGCAATCAGATCTACGCCGTCGAAACCACCGACGACATTTCCGGCGGCACGCTGCAGATCACCAGCGTCAGCACCACGAACATGGGCGCCCTGTTGATCAACGGCGGCGCTTATGCCCTCGCCGACGGCACCAGCACCACCGGCAACGGCCCGGTGATCAGCTCGAACTTGATTTTCGGCGATCCCAGCAACGGCACGGCCAATGGCGAAGGCCTGGTCTACGTCAAGGGGGGCTACGCCGGCGTCAGCCCGGAGATTACCAGCCTGCTGCCCACGCCCGCTTATGCCAGCGACTTGAACCTGGCGGCCATCACCGGAACGATCACGGCCATGAACTTGACGAAGTACGGGGCCGGCGACCTGCTGCTGAGCAATCCCGCCAACTACGTGTCGGGCAACGTGACCGGCTTGACGGGCATCCTGACCGTGCAGCAGGGGACGCTGTTGTTCGCCAGCGGCGGCATCGGCATGCCGGCCCTGGCCAATCTGGTCGTCAACGACACCGGCACGCTCGATCTGGCCGGCAGCAATACGATCGTCCCGCCCACCACCAACAACTTCACCGCGCTGATCACTAACCCGGGGCTCCAGGGCCTCTCGGGCATGATTACCGTGGGCAGCCTGAGCGGCACCGGCATCGTCACCAATTCGTCCAGTTCGCTGACGATCCTCAACGATCTGTCGCTACAGAGCACGACCTTCTCGCAGCTCAACGGTGCCGTGCCGGCCTTGATCGAGGGCAACGTCCAGCTCCAGAAGGAAGGCGTCAACTCGTTGACGATCTTCGGCGACAACACGTTCACCGGCGGCGTGTCGGTGGTCCAGGGCACGTTGGTGTCGGACAGCCCGTTGTCGTTGGGCGGGGCCGGCGGTACGACCGCCGGCGCGATTACGCTCCTCAGCGGCGCGACGTCGCCCACGTTGGACCTGTTTGCCGACGCCGGCGTCAACGGCGTCGTGGTCTACGGCAACCAGAACGGCCTGGGCAGCACGCTCAACGTCAACGGCGCCGCCACCGTCAATGTCGACCGCTTCAATACGTCGACCGGCAATGTCAGCTCCTCGGGCAACGTGATCCAATTGGGCAACCTGAACCTCGGCAACCAGTTGCTCACCGTCACCGGCGCCGACAGCTATCAGTTGCGGTTCGCCGGCACCATTACGCTGGGCGGCCCCACCGCCGAAATCAGCACGGCCAGCGCCTCGCCCAGCGGCTCGGTGCAACTGACCGGGCTGATTCAGGATCCGGTCGGCTCGTCGGGCGCTTTGAACAAGACCGGCGGTGCCGGCGCCACGCGCGGCACGCTGGCCATTCTCGAATCGAACAATAACACGTACACCGGCGGCACCAACGTGCTGCAAGGCGCGCTGCAAATCACGAATCCGGCCAATGTCGCCACCGGCAGCCCGGTGGGCACCGGGCTGGTGACGATCGATCCGGGCGCGTTTCTGCGGATCGCCGACACGGGCGTGGGGGTGGGGGTCAGCAGCCCGCTGGGTTCGGCTCCGCTGCAGGTCCTCAGCCAGTTGGTGAGCAGTACGACCGCCTCGCTGGGCGCCGTGGTGCTGGACAACTCGACCACCAGCTTGAACACCGCCAGCAACTTCACCAACGCCACCACCAGCACCATGAACAGCGTTTACGGCGGGGCCGTGCAGGTCACCGGGCCGGAGTATTCGGGCAGCATCAACGAGGCCGACATCGGCAATGGCCGGGTGATCCTGGGCGCCTACAACACGACCGACTTCACCGGCACGCTCAGCCCCGGCCTGCTGGACGCGGCCAATGCGCCGATCCCGCTGGGTGCCGAGAACGTGACGATCAACGGCTCGACGATCGGCGCCATGTACCGCTTGGGCGGCGACGACGGCGCGAGCCTGCAATTCCCCGGCCAGGACAACATCCTCACCGGCGATGCCAGCGTGCAGTACGGCTCGCCGCTGAATCGCCTGGCTGCCGTGACCAATGGCGACGGCACCGTGATTCTCCGCAGCTCGGCCGACTACACCGGAAATACCACGATCTTCAACAGCACCACGGTGCAGTTCGAGTCCGGCGGCGGCGCCGCCGGCAGCATCTCGAGCGGCTCGATCGTGGGCGCCGGCAACACGCCGTTTGGCGTCAACGCCTACGTGCCCAACGCCGCGACCGGCTACAACGGCGGGGCATATATCGAGGTTTTCGGCGCGATCGAGGCCCAGGGCCTGCAAGGCTCGTTCTACAACAGCGTCACCCAGAGCAACGCCAACGTGATCCTGCGTCCCGGCGGCAGCATCACGATCGATTACGCCGCCTCGCTGTTCGGCGGGGCCGGAGGCCAGGGGCGTTGGGCCGACTCGCAGGGCTTGGATGTCAATGGCGGCACGCTGCGCCTCAACGGCAACGCCACGGCCGACGTCAACGAGGTGATGGGCGCGATCACCTTCTCCAAGGGCAGCACGATCATCCTTTCCAATCAGAACACGGCCTTCGCCACCACCTTGACCACTCCCAGCCTGACGCGCACCTCCGGCCCCTCGGCCAACAACGTGCCACTGGGCAACGGCACCTTGCTGTTTACCGACAGCACCGTCACGAACGTCACCGGCGCCAGCGCCACCCTGCAGCAACAAGGCTTCGGCGCCACGGAAATCCTGACCGTCACCGGCGGCATCGCCGCCATCACCGGCGGGCTGTCCGGGAACCTCAACGTCGGCGAAACGAATGCGGCTGGCCAGTCCGTGGCGACGCAAATGCTGGCCCCTTTCATGCTCGACAGCACCGATATCCGCTTTCTGAGCTTCGACGGCACGAACAACGTGATCACCGAGGCGCCCTTCAGTTCCAAAGCAATCACGGCCTCCAGCGCCACTGACATTGTCAATGTGTCCGCCGCCGTAACGCTGGGGGCTGGCGCGACCTACAACGCTTACGCGCTGGAGTCGAACCAGACCTTCACGAGTCCCTCGGGGGCGCTGGTCACCG
>DATCFX010001231.1:0-1203 GCA_036509275.1 Pirellulales bacterium
AAGTCGGCCCGAATCTGTCGGAGATCGGCGGCAAGCTCAGCCGCGAAGCCCTTTTTGAATCGATCCTTTATCCCAGCGCCGGAATCAGTCACAATTACGAGACCTACACGCTGGTCACCACCGATGGCACGGTGGCCACGGGCATCGTCACTTCGCAAACTCCCGAGGCGATTACCATCAAAGGCGTCGACGCCATCGTGCGCAGCTACAAGCGGTCGGAGGTCGAGCAACTGGAGAAGCAAAAGTTGTCGCTCATGCCGGCCGATTTGCAGAAACTTTTGACCGCCGACGAATTGGTCGACGTGGTGCAGTATCTCGGTACGCTCAAGCCGGCCAAGCCCGGCAGCAAAACGGCGGCGCGCTAAATTCACTTCCCGACGAAAGGTTTCATGATATGGATGCGAATCAAAACGAGGCGCAGCTCGATAATCGCTGGTCGCGGCGTCACTTGCTGTCGCTGGCTGCGGCCGGCGCGGCCGGGATGACGCAGATTCCGAAAGTTGCCACCGCCGCCGCCGCGCAGTCGCCGGCCGTGAAGAACGGCCGGATCAAGCAGTCGATCGTGTTCTGGTGCTTCAACGTAGCCGGCGAAAAGTGGGACCTCGACACGCTGTGCCGCGTGGGCAAGGGGCTGGGCTGTCAGTCGGTCGAACTCGTCGACCCGAAGGATTGGGGCGTGATCAAACAGCACGGGCTGGTCTGCGCCATCGCGTCCAACGGCATGCCCGGTGCCCCGTTCATGCGGGGTTTTAATAATCCCGCGTATCAGGACGAGGTGCTCGCCCGCACGAAGAAAACGATCGACGCCTGCGCCGATGCCGGTTTTCCCAGCGTGATCGCCTTCACCGGCTTCAAGTGGCGCAAGGCCGAAGACCCCAAGAGCGGCGAAATCAGCCGCGAAGAGGGGGCCGACAATTGCGTGGCCGGGCTGAAAAAGATCATGCCCTACGCCGAGAAAAAAGGCGTGACCATTTGCGTCGAGCATCTCAATACGCGCGACAACACGCACCCCATGAAGGGCCACCCCGGCTATCAGGGCGACGACGTGGACTACGTGGCCGAAATTCTGCGCCGCGTCGACTCGCCGCGGGCCAAGCTGCTGTTTGACGTGTACCACGTGCAGATCATGAACGGCGACATCATTCGCCGCATCGGCCAGCTCAAGGACGTCATCGGCCACGTCCACACGGCCGGCGTCCCCGG
>DATCFX010001232.1:0-1138 GCA_036509275.1 Pirellulales bacterium
CGGCATCGACCGGATACAAGCCGCCGGGAACTTCCACCATGCATGCGGGCCGGCGATAGATGAGTTGCACCTCGAGCTCCGGGCCAGAACGCTTACGAACGCTCGTGACTTGCGCCACCCAGGGATGCAGCGCAAAAGCCTTCGCCACGCGCTCCAACAGCGACTCGTCGAGCAGGTTCAGCGCGTGATCCAGGCTGCCGTCGCGCAGCACTTCGGCTTTTACATCGCTATGGATCCAGGCCGGCTGCGGCGTCACGGTCATGCTGCGCGGATCGAGATTGTAGTGCGGGCTGGCAACAATCCGCGGCTCGACGGTGCGATACGTAAGCCAGAGCCCCAGCCCGACGACGATGCCGCAGACCAGCATGCGCAGCAACCAGCGGGTCGCTGCCTGGCTGGCGGTTCTGAGCTTGGGCTGCCTGGCTTCGGGCTTTTTGACTTCGGCGGCCTGCGCGCTCATAGCACCATCCCCACGCGGTCCGAAGCCCGGCAACCGTGGCGCGTGAGTGCATCGGCCAGCATCCAATCGCACAAGGCGGCCATGTCGAGCCCTGCGCGGGCGGCGGCCTTGGGGGCCAGGCTGGTGCGCGTCATTCCCGGCACCGTGTTCACTTCCAACACCCAGGGGCAACCGGCCGCATCCAACAGCAGGTCGACGCGCACCAGGCCCCGGGTTTCGAGCGTGGCGGCGGCCGCCACCGCCGTGTGCTGTAATTGGGCTGCTTTGACCGGCGGCAGCGGCGGATCAAACTGGTGGATCGTATCGCGGCTGTGATACTTGGCGTCGTAGTCGAACAGCGGCTCGGCCGTGATGATCTCGAGCAGCGGCAGCGGCTGGCGATCGAGCACGGCCACGGTGAATTCCCGGCCGACGACGTGTAGCTCGACCAGGATCTCGGCGCTCAAGCGGCTGCTGACCGCGACGGCCGTCGCCAGCTCGTCGGAATTGTGGGCCACGCCCACGCCCAGGCTCGAACCTTGGTTGTCGGGCTTGACGACGACGGGATATCCCAACTGTGCGACGGAGTCGGCCAGTTGCTCGAAACGATCGGTGACGTGATACAAGAAGAACGGCAGCGTGGGCACGCCGGAGCCGAAAAATCGTTCTTTGCTGGCGCTTTTGCTGATCGCCAGGCGG
>DATCFX010001233.1:0-4826 GCA_036509275.1 Pirellulales bacterium
TTCGGCATCCTTGGCCAGACGGGCCCGCTCGCTTTCCAGGCGTGCCTGGCCTTCGGCCTTGAGCGCCTGGACCTTGGCCTTTTCCGCCCGGTCGGCGGCCAGCAGGGCCTTTTTCGCCGACGCCTTTTCCTCAGTCTGGGCCTTGAGCGCCTGCTGTTCGCTCTTGATGGCCTCTTGCTCGGCCCGCAGCGCCATCTGCTCGGCGTCTCGTGCCTGGAGTTCGGCGTCCCGCGAGCGATCGCGCTCGGACCGAATCCTGAAGAACGAAAAAGTGCCGCCGACAATCACCAGCAGGGCCAGGGCCAGGGCCATCCGCTTGGCATTGCGCAACCGCTGCTGCCGGGCGTCGCGTTCTTGCTGGGCGCGCTTGATCTCGAGCCGCAAGGCGACGTAGTCGGCATCGTCGCCCTCGGCCACCATCGAGGCGGCCAAGTCCAAGTCGCCCTTGGCCGTGGCTCGGCGTCCATAGGCCAGCCGGGCGTGGACCAGCCCGGCGCGGGCCCGCTCGTTGCCGCTCCACAGCGCGACGGCCTCTTCGAAAGCGAAGATCACGCGTGAAAAAATCTGGTAATCGTCCTGGGCTTCGGCCTCGACCAGGTCCTGCTCCGCCCGGCTCGAGAGCACGATGCTTTCCGAATGCGACTGATACTCGCGAATGGCGGCTTGGAAATCGCGGACCGTCGAGTAGCGGCCGGCCGGCGCCTTGGCCATGGCCCGCAGCGCAATCGAGAGAAGTTCGCCCGTTTGGTTCGTGGGCTGGATCTTGTTCTGGGCGGCGGCCAGCAAGCATTCCATCACGGTGCGGCCGGTGTGCGGCGCCTTGCCGGTGAGCACTTCGTACAAGGCCGCGCCCAGCAGGTAGATGTCGCTGGCCGGGCCAATGAGATCGATCGGCCCGGTGGCCATTTCCGGCGCCATGTAGGCCGGCGTGCCGCCCATCGCGCTGCTGGCCGACAATAGGCCCAGCTTGCGAAAGTCGCGCGTCGGCAGCGCCAGGCCCCAGTCCATGACCAGCACTTCGCCGAAGTCGCCGAGCATCACATTTTCGGGCTTGATATCGCGATGGACCAGTCCGCGCGAATGCGCAAACGCGATGGCGTCGGCCACCTTCATCAGGATTTCGATGTTCTCGGGCAGCGACTTGGCCGGCAGCACCTTCTCCCAGGGCGTGCCCTGCACCCGCTTCATCGAATAGAACAGGGCGCCCGCTTCGTTGCTGCCCAGGTCGTAGACCGACACGATGTTCGGGTGGTCCAGATCGCCGGTGACGACCGCTTCGGACAGGAATTTGTCGCGATGGCTGGCGTCGGCGGCGATGTTGCCTTTGAGCATCTTGATCGCGACGGTGCGGTCGATCGACGTTTGGCGAGCTTCGTACACGACGCCCATGCCGCCTTCGCCAATCACGTTGAGCAGCTCGTAGTCGGGACCGACCGACGGCTCGGCCGCGTCGGCCTCGAAGGCCCGGGTCTTGATCACCAGCCGCGAAGACGACGCGCCCCCGCCGGCGTCAGGCGCTTTCAGCGTTTGACGCGGGGTGACCGCCGGATCGAACTTTTCGTGCCACATCGCCGTCAGCGAGTTCGTAATTTGATCGGCGAAGTCCTGCGTCTTCGCAATCTCACTCGGCCCCTGCGGCGGCACTTGCACCAGAGATGGAAAAATACCCGTGGCATCGGTGTCGCGCTCGTCCAGCGCGAACGTCTGCGTGAGCGACGGCGGCGGCCGGTCGCCCGTCGACGGCGGAGCGGGAAACTGGGGGCCAGCGGGCGGCAGATCGGCCAGTGGGATCCCGCCGGCCGGTAGATAAACGGTGCCCATCGGCGGCGACGCGGCAGCACCGGCCACATCCGCCAGCGGCGAGCCGTCCAGGGCCCGAGCGGTCTCCGGCTCGCGCTGCTGCCGCAAGCGCGCGGCATAAGCGGCCAGGCTCGCGCGAATCACGGCCGGCGCGTCTTCTGCCGGCTCGTCCTCGTAGGCCTGGCCGGCGGCCGCCCAGGCGGCCGGGTCGAGGGCTTCGAGCGACAGAGGCGCGCGGCAGAACGGACACAGCCCGTCGGCGGCGAGACTCACAAGTTCGCGGCGGCAATAAGGACAGACCGACATGGAAACCCGCCGCTACTGGGACCGAGAATCTGAACCGAGAAAACGCGTCCAGGCCGGCAAGTGCTGCCGGACGCGGCGTGACCAACGGGCCGCGCGATCGAGCGGCTGGCTGCTCATGCGCCCCATAGTTCGATCGGCCAATTCTGCCCGCTCGTGCTCCGACTGCTGGCCGCCGGCCGGCCGCAAGACCACGATCCCGGCGAGCGCCGCGGCTCCAACCGTCGCCGCCGACTCCCAACTGCCGGCGGACGCGGCGTGACGGTCGACCGGGGCAGTTCCCCGGCGGCTGGCTGCCAGCATCGCGGCGACCGGCGTCCGGGACTGCAAACTAGCCGCCAACGCCCGATCGGCCCTTTCCGCGGCAGCCGACTGGCGACTTTCCGCTCGAGCGGCCGGCAACGCCTGGCTCACGAAAATATCCGCCGGCGCCGACTCGAACATGGCCGTCGGCGGACGATCCTCGGTGCCCTCGGACTTGTCATCGGGATCGACCGGGCGTCCTTGCCGCAAAAATACGTCGATCAACATTCGCGGCTGCCGACCCGGCTCGTCGACGAAAATCTGGTAATGGCCGTCGGGTAACCGCTTAAACAGCGCCGGCAAATTGTCGGTGACATTCTCGGGCAACTGAAAGGGCACCGGCGTCCCGCCGCCGGGCGGCACCAGGTTCATCGTCACCACGCGCTCTTCGCTCGGCCCTGACTGGACCCGCGGCTGTTGGACTTCGACGAAACCCTCGACCGGGACAACTTCCACGATCGGCTTGATCGGCTCATCGAGTCGCGGCAGCACGAAGATCGGTACTTGCACCGGCGCGGTCAGCCCCTGGTAGGACAAAAACAAACCGGTGCCCGAGATCGGTGCGGTCACGGTCAGTACCGTTCGGCCGGAAAACGAAATGTTCGGATCCCCGGTGAGGGTGACCGTCATCGGAATGGGCGCGGCGCCGTTGGCAAGGTCGGGATTCACCAAATAGCGATGCGCCACATCGATCACCCCGGGTGTGCTCTCCTGCAAGGTGGTGGTGGTCCCATCGTGCCAATTGATGGTGACGGTGAAGTCGCTCTCGCCCGGCCGGCCGACGTTGGCAATCACCGTCGCAACGCCGTTGGAATCGATCTCGGGCGTGATGACATTGGCGAGCAAGGGAGGCGTTTGGGTCACGGAGCCGGTCCCGCTTCGGATCAGTACGTTGGAGCCGATCTGCACTTGCCCGCCGGCATTGCCGGTGATCGTGCCCGACCCGCTGACTTGAATGTCGGGAGTCCACAGCAGCGGATTGCTGATTGCCTGGTTGACGGCATCGTCCAGCAGCAGGTTTCCGCCGGAGTTCAGCGTGACATCGCCGTTACCGCCCGAGCTTTGGATGCGGCCGACGGTCAGCAGGTTGTTTGTACCGCCGGAGGTGAGCACGATGTTGCCGCCGGTCGTGTTCAGCACGTTGCCGGCCACCTGCATCGGCCCCGCGGAGCTGACAACGATCGCCGCCGGCGCCGCGCCCGACAATTGAATGCCTTGCTGCACGCCGACGGTGCCAATGGTGAACAATCCCGGCGAGACATTGCTGGCGTAAATGCCGTTGTTGGTGCTGTTGCTGGCGGCCAGAGTGCCCACGGCCGTCGTGATGGGAGCGGCGGTTCCGATGCCGGTGGCGGCCGAGAGCGCCGCTCCGCCAGCCGTGATATTGACTCCACTGGGTGGCCCGACGACGGCGATCGATCGGGTATCCGATGTCACGCTGACCGTGGAACCGGTCGCGAGGCTGCTCACGACAACATCCCGGGCGGCGTCGAGAGCAATCGCTCCGCTGGCGCTTACGACGGCGCTGCTGGCGGCCATCGCGATCGTGGTCCCTGCGGCATTGATCTCGCCCGTTGTGCTGGCGACGGTCGTCGAGAACGTCAAAACTCCGCCGGCCGTCAAGCCGATCGTCCCACCCGCGGCTTGCACGCCCTGGTCGAGAATAAGGTTCGCCCCGCTGCCGCTGGTGGACAGCGTAATGCCGCCGGAGCCTGCCGTCGATACGGCGGGAGAGGTAGTTGTGGCCAGCGTGCCCACGGTCATGGTGCCCGACGAAGTGACCGTGATGTTTCCACCGCTGCCTTGAGTCGCGGTCAGCAGTGCGGTCGCCTGCAACGAGGCAATGTCAATATCGCCCGTCAGCGAATTCTCGGCCGTAATGCTGCCGACGCTCACCTGGAGCGGATTACCCGCCCCGATGCCATTGGCTGCCTGGATATTCAAACCGCCCGTGGCCGTGACGTTCACCGAGCCATGTCCAGCGGCGGCCACCTGTCCCGATTGGCTCGACAAATTGACGGCGTTGGGCGCCGAACTGCTGGTTTGCAATGCCGCCACGTCAATATCGCCGGACGCCGCGAGTGTCAGCAGACCCGACCCGGCGTTCAACAGCACGCCGGCGGCCATGTTGATGGCGCCGGCCGAGTTCAGCGTCGTGCCGCCGGCCGTTGATTGGATTGCCTGCTCGAGCGCGAGATCGCCGGCCGTGGTCGCCAGCGTCAGCGCGCCGGAAGTGCTGATGGCCATCCCCGTGCCGAGCGTCTGGCCGACGGTCAGCGAGCCGCCGGCTTGCACGCTCAAGCCGCCGCTGCCGGCCACGGCTTGCGACAAGTTCAAACCCGGAGCATTGACCAGCGTGATCGAGGCCGCCCCCGAGTTGCTGAGTGAAACCGGCCCGGTCAGTTGGTTGCCGGACTGAT
>DATCFX010001234.1:0-1034 GCA_036509275.1 Pirellulales bacterium
CGCTTGATCGCGGTCGCCCGCTGCATCCCGACGCGACGGCTCCGGCAACTGGCCATACGCGGAAACGTGCGAATCAGCAGGCCGCGGCAGCACCGCATTCCACACCCACGGAAAGGCCCGCCGCGGTGGCCGGCAATTCGCAGCCCCAGGCTGCCGGGCAGTCCCACGCGGCCACCGGCAACGACAGCCCTCCTTCGCTGCCAGCTTTGGCCGGCGGCAGCGCCGCCGCGGCGACCGCCAGCGATTCACAAGCTAGCTCCGCGCCCGACGGTTCGCAGCTTGCTGCCAGCGACGTGCATTCGACGCCACCGGCCGATCGCGAGCATCTGCGGCCGGGGCTGCTGGTCGTGGGCGACGGCCAAACCGGCCCCCAGCGGTATGCGAGCCTGCGGGCCGCTTGTGCCGAGGTCAAGACAGGCGACGTGATCGAACTGCGCTACAACGGCCGGCGTGAGGAGCGGCCGATCTCGTTGAACAACGTCCGCTTCACGCTGCGCGCCGGCGAGGGATACCGGCCGGTGGTCGTGTTCCGGCCCGACGAAGCCGACCCGGTGCGTTATCCGCACAATATGATCGCCGTGACCGGCGGGCGATTGGTGGCGCTGAACGTGGCCTTCGAGCTGCGGTTGCCGGATCCGGAAGACGTGCCGGCCGAGAGTTGGTCGCTCTTTGTTGCCGAGCGTCCGGAATCGCTGGAACTGGACAGTTGCACGCTGACGATCGCCGAGCGGGGCGAAATGGCCGCCTTCTTCGCCGTGCAAGCCGCCGCCGGCACCGACAGCATGATGGCCGCCGACGACTCGATGCCCGACGAGCCGGGCACCGTCCACCTGGAGAATTGCTTGCTCCGCGGGCAGGCAACCGTGCTGCGGGTCTACGACGGCGAACCGCTGAACTTCTCGTGGGAGAACGGCCTGGCGATCGCCGGCGACCATTTTCTGGTCGTGTCCGGCTCGCCGATCGCCCCGAGACATCCGCACCAACTGCACGTCTCGCTCGAGCACGTGACGGCCGTCGTCGGCCGCGGCATTTGC
>DATCFX010001235.1:0-7641 GCA_036509275.1 Pirellulales bacterium
GCTCGCTAGCAGCCAGCAAGCCGCTCGGCGGATTGCTGGCTGACAAACAAAGTCAAAGTATCGCGTCAATTTCATTTTTCGGCTAGCCGAATCCAGCCGATCTTAGTATGCCGCGCAAGCGCGGTGGACTTTAACGACGCATGCAGACGCAAGCATTGACAGTTTTGGCATATTATGGATCACGATGTCTACGTTGCCGGGCATGATTTTGCCCTCCGCCCGATCCGGCTGGCTGACGCGCCGCTGGTCGTCCGGCTGCGAACGGACGCCGCGCGGGCTCAATTCCTGAACCCAGTTTCGGCTGAGGTCGCGGACCAGGAAGCGTATCTGCGCGAGTATCTCGGCCGCCCGGCCGACCTGTACTTCGTAGTCGAGAGCCAACGGCCCGTGCGGCCCGAGGGGCTGATCGCCTTGTACGACATCGATCCGGTGTCTCGGCGTGCGGAAGTGGGGCGTTGGATTCTGCGGCCAGGTTCTGCCGCCGCGGTCGAGAGCATGTGGCTCGTGTATCGGGTGGCCTTCGACGTGCTGGGCGTGGCCGAGGTGTTTTGCCGCACGGTGGCCGAAAACACGCACGCCCTGAGGTTTCACGACTCGTGCGGACTTGAGCGGACCCGGGTTTGGCCCCACGACGTGCGGCTGGGCGAGCACTGGTTCGACCGCATCGAGCACGCCTTGACGATCGACGCGTGGCCGCCGGTGGAAGCAAAATTGTCGCGACTGGCCCGTTCTCTGGCTCGTCCTCTGCCAAGTCGAGGTGATGCATGCCGAGCAGCTTGAGTTGGTTTCGCCGGAGTCTCGAGCGCCAGCGAACAAAACCGGCCGCCGTGTGGCACGACGCCGAGCTGAGCTACGGCGAACTGCTGGATCGCGTCGACGGCTGGCGGCAGCGACTTGCCGACCGCGGACTCACGGCCGGCGACGTCTGCGCCATTGTCGGCGACGACAGCATCGACGCCTGCGCGGCCCTGCTGGCCGCGCTGTTGGACGAGATGATCGCCGTCCCGCTTTGTTCGCTCTCGCCGGAGCGCTATCCGTTCTGCCTCGAAACCGCGCAGGCCCAGGCCGTGGTCGACTGCCGCGATTCGGCCATCCACGGATTGCAGCGCACGGCGCGCTCAGCGGCCGCCCCGCATCCGCTCGTCGATTCGCTGCGGAGCCAGCGAGCGGCGGGCCTGGTGCTGTTTTCTTCCGGCTCGAGCGGTGAGCCCAAAGCCGTGCTGTGGGACGCCGAGCGGCTGATCGCCCGGCATCGCGAGGTGCGCCGCGCGTACCGCACGCTAGTGTTCCTGCGGCTGGATCATATCGGCGGCATCAACACGTTGTTCCACGTACTGTGTGGTGGAGAGGCGCTGGTCGTCAGCCAAAGCCGCGACGTGGACGGCGTGTGCCGGGCGATCGAGCGCCATCGCATCGAGCTGCTGCCGACGACGCCGACCTTTCTCAAAATGCTGCTCTTGTCCGGGGCCGTCGAGCGTTTCGATCTGGCGTCGCTGCGGAAGATCACTTACGGCACCGAGGCCATCCATCCCGGCGTGCTCGAGGCCCTGGCGGCGGCCTTGCCGGGCGTCGACTTCAAGCAGACATACGGCCTGTCCGAACTGGGAATCCTGGCGACCCAGTCGCGCCAGCGCGATTCCGTATGGCTGAAGCTGGGCGGCGAGGGCGTGGAGACGCGCGTGGTCGAAGGCCAACTCTGGATCCGCACCGCTAGCGCCATGCTGGGCTATCTGAATCATCCCTCCCCCTTCGATGCCGACGGCTGGTTCAACACGCGTGACGCCGTCGAAATCGAGGGCGAGTACATGCGCATTCTCGGCCGCACGAGCGAGATCATCAACGTGGCCGGCGAAAAGGTGTATCCGGCCGAGGTCGAAGACGTGCTGTTGGCGGCCGGCAATGTCCGCGAAGCAGCCGTTTGCGGTCGCTCGAATCCAATTACCGGCCAGGTGGTCACGGCACGGGTGTCGCTGGTCGATCCCGAGCCGCAGCATGCCGCCCAGCGGCGGTTGATCGCCTTCTGCCGCGGCAAGTTGGCCCCCTTCCAGGTGCCGATTCTGATTGAATTCACGTCCGAGTGTTTGCACACCGAGCGCGGCAAGACCGTGCGGCGAAGCGACGGAATGGCTGCATGAACGCAGGGCAAGTGGCACTGGTAAGCGGAGGCAGCCGCGGCTTGGGCGCGGCGCTGGTGCAAGCGCTCTTGGCCGCCGGCTGGCGCGTGGCCACATTCAGCCGCCAATCGACGCCCAGCATCGAGCGCTGCGGCGAGCAGCACGCCGGCAGCTTCGACTGGCAACCGCTCGACGCGGCCGACTTCGACGCGTTGCGCGGCTGGGTGGCCCACGTCCGCGATCGCTGGGACCGCATCGATGCGCTGGTGAACAATTCGGCCGTCAGCCGCGAAGGCCGCTTGACGCTGCAAAGCACCGACGACATCCATACGCTGCTGGCCGTGAACCTCGAGAGCGTGATCCATCTCTCGCGCGCCGCCGCGCAGACCATGCTCAACCAGCGCCACGGCGCGATCGTCAACATCTCTTCCGTCAACGCCCTGCGCGGCCATACGGGCGTGGCCGTGTATAGCGCCACCAAGGCCGCTTTGGACGGACTGACGCGCAGCTTGGCCCGCGAACTGGGCCCCAGCGGCATTCGCGTCAACTCGGTGGCCCCCGGTTACTTCGCCAGTGCTCTGACCGCCGGCATGCCCGAGGAGCAGCGAAAACAGATCGTCCGCCGCACTCCGCTGGGGCGGCTGGCCGAGGCCGAAGATATTGCCGGCGTGGTCCGGTTTTTACTTTCCGACGAGGCCCGGTTCGTGACTGGTCAAACGCTGGTCGTCGACGGCGGGCTCACTTGTTGAGCCGCTGGCTGGCCGCCGCCGCCGCATCATCATCATCACCGCAGGAGTAAAGACGATGGAGAACGTGCAAACGGCGGTCGTCGAAGAGCTGCAGCAAGTGGCCGAACTGCGTGGGCTGAGCTTGCCCAGCGTGTCGCCGCGTCAGCACTTGATCGACGACCTGGGACTGAAATCGCTGGATCTGGCCCACCTGGTCGCCGCGCTCGAGCGGCGGCTGCGCGTCGATCCGTTCATCAAGCACGTGCCGATCACGCAGATCCGCACCCTGGGCGATTTGTGCGCCGCCTACACCTGTGCCTTGGCGGAACAAGAATAGGGAGAGACGAGCGTGGTCGAATTCCAACGGTCGATTGCCATCATCGGCTTGTCGTGCCGCGTGCCGGGAGCCGAGTCGCCCGGCCAATTCTGGGAAAACCTGCGGCAGTCGGTCGACTCGATCCGCCGGTTCTCGGACGACGAGTTGCTGGCTGCCGGCGTGCCCCGCTCTTTGCTGAGCGAACCCGGCTACGTGAAAGCGTCGCCCGTCCTGGCCGATTACGATGCGTTCGATGCCCCGCTGTTTCGCTACTCGGCGCGCGAATCCAGCCTGATCGATCCGCAGCAGCGGCTGTTTCTCCAAACCTGTTGGGCGACACTGGAAGACGCCGGCTACGATCCGTTCCGCTACTCCGGCACGGTGGGCGTCTTCGCCGGTGGCGGCGGCAGCGTCAGCAGTTATTTGTTCGCCGAAGCTGGCCGATTCCGCCCGCACTTGGGAGCCACGGCCGGCGTGGCCCATTTGGGCAACGACAAGGACTTTCTGGCGACGCGCGTGAGCTACAAGCTCAACCTGCGCGGGCCGGCCATGACCGTGCAAACCGCCTGCTCGACGTCCTTGGTGGCGGTCCATCTGGCGTGCCAGTCGATTTTGCTCGGCGAGTCGGACATGGCCCTGGCCGGCGGCGTGAGCGTGCGCGTGCCGCACGTCAGCGGCTACCTGGCTCGCGAGGGCGACGTGACCTCGCCCGAGGGCATTTGCCGGCCGTTTGGGGCGGGGGCCGATGGCACCGTGTTTGGCAGCGGCGTGGGCGCCGTGCTGCTCAAGAGCTTGGAGCGCGCCGTGGCCGACGGGGACCACATTTATGCGGTCGTGCGCGGTTCGGCCATCAACAACGACGGCGGCGACAAGCTGAGCTACACCGCCTCGAGCGTCGCCGGTCAAGTGGCCTGCATGCAAGCGGCGCTGGCCGCCGCCCGCATCGACCCGGCCACGATCGACTACGTCGAAGCGCACGGCGCGGCGACCTTGCTCGGCGATCCCTTGGAAATCGAGGCTTTGAACCGCGCGTACGGCCAGCGCCCCAGCGGCCGCTGCGCCGTCGGTTCGGTCAAAGGCAACATCGGCCACCTCGAAGCCGCGGCCGGCATCATCGGGCTGATCAAGGCGGCGCTGGCGCTGGAGCACGAGGCCATTCCCGCCAGCCTGCACTGCCAGGCGCCCAATCCGCGCATCCACTTCGCAGGCGGCCCCTTTCAGGTCGCCGACCGGCGGGTCACTTGGCCGCGCGGCAACCGGCCACGACGCGCTGCGGTCAACAGCCTCGGCGTCGGCGGGACCAATGCGCACTTGATTCTGGAAGAGGCCCCCGCTCGGGCATCGTCGCCCGCTGTCGGCAATGGTGGCCTGCTGGTGCTTTCGGCCCAGAATCGGGCCGCGCTGGATGAGTTGGCCGCTCGGTACGCCGGCCACTTCGAAAAAACCAGCGGCCATTGCGGGCCGGAAAGCTGGTCGGACATTTGTTTTACGGCCTACACCGGCCGCACGCGCTTGCCGCATCGCCTGGCCGTGGTTGCGGCCAATCCGGCCGAAGCCGCCGAAAAATTGCGGGCCTTTGCCGCGGGCGCAGCACGATCGCCCGCGTGGTATGGCATTGCAGATGGCAGCGATGAGGCACAGGCCTCGATCCAGCGGCCGGCGACCATCGGCGGCGAAGCGCATTCGCGCTGGACGCAGCCGGCCGAGCGCTTCGTCAACGGCACGGAGATCGACTGGTCGGCGATCGATTCGGGCGCTGGCGGCCGCCGCCGCGTGCCGCTGCCGACGTACCCCTTCGCTCGCAACACGTATTGGGTCCAAGAGCCGGCGCCAGCCGCCGCCGCGGCCCCTGGATCGAGCGGCTTGCTGGGCGTGCGGCGCGTTTCGCCGCGCTCGCAGGAAGTATCCTACGAATCGTCGCTGACGCTCGACGATGCCGCGTTTGTCCGCGGCCATCGCATCTACGATCAGATCGTCGTCCCGGGGGCCGCGTATCTGTCGCTGGCCTTCACGGCCGCCGACGATGCACCGAGCATGCGGCAGGTGGAGTTCATCCGCCCCTGGATCATCGAGGAGCGTACGCCGTATCGGTTGCAACTCGTTTTTGATCCGAGCAGCGGCGAGCGGCAGTTTTCGGCCTTCAGTTGCGAGCAATCCGGCCAGGACGACGGGGACTGGCAAGAGCGGATGCAAGGCCGCGTGACCAATGAGCGATCTCAGTCGCCGGCTTGCGCGGTTCCGCAGATCCCCGAGCGCGCCGCCGATGGCGATGGGCCGGAACTGTACGATCGATTTGCACGCCTCGGGCTCGACCTGGGGCCGGCGTTTCGAGCGGTGGGCCGATTCTGGCGCGGGACCGGCGAACTGTGGGCCGAAATCGCCGCACCGCAACCGATCGTGCCCGAGTTGGAACGGTATTGGATGCACCCGGCGGTGCTCGATGGCTGCTTTCAATTGGTGGTGGGCAGCCTGGCTTCGCAAGGCAACGCTTCGACAGCCCTGTTTTTGCCGTTGAGCATCGAGACGATCGAGCGCTATCGCCGTCCAGGGCGACAGTTCATGTGCCATGTTCGCCTGCACGAGCCGGTCGATGGTGATTCCGCCGTGGTCACGGCCGACCTGGTGCTCTTCGATTCTGCGGGCGTGCTCGCCGAGTTCCGTGGGTTCACGGCCAAACGAGCCGAGCGGTTCACCTTCCTGCGGGCCGCCCGAGCCGATCTGGATGATTCGTTGCACGTGCTAAACTGGAAACTCAGCGAAGCGCCGCCGGTGTCGGAGCAGCCGGACTCTTGGCTGGTGGTTGCCGACCAGGCCGGGCTGGCCGCGGACGTTTGTGCCAGGCTGTCGGGCGAAAACCGCGTGACGCTGGCCATGCCCGGCTCGGCCAGCCGAGAGTTGGCGCCCGACCGCTTCGAACTTCCGTTTCATGATCGGCACGCGTGGCGCGAGTTCTTGGCGCGGCTCCGGCCGCAGGTGACGGGGATCCTGTGGCTAGCGTCACTCGACGCGGCGGACGATGAATCGGCTGTGCAGCCGGCGCTCGTTCCGCTGTTGGCTTTGACGCAGGCTCTGGGCGATCTTTCGGACACGGCCGGCGTGCGGCTGTGTGTCGCCACGCGCGGCGCCGAGAATGTCGATTCTTCAGCGCTGCCGCTGAACCTGTCGGTGGCCGCGCTGCGCGGGTTTTTGCGTGTGCTGCCGCACGAACAGCCGGCGGTCCAAGTGAGCTGCGTGGATCTCGATCCGCGCGGCGGCCACCGCGATGCCGACGTGCTGGCGGCCGAGCTGCGCGGCGGCGACGGCGAATCGTCGGTCGCGTATCGCGGCTCGCGGCGCTATGTTGCTCGCTTGCAGTCCTGGGCCAGTGCCATGCGCGCCACGCCGCTCGCGCAGCCGCGGGGCGAGAGCGAGCTGCTGATTGCGCGGCGCGGAAGTTTGGATCAACTCTGCCTGGCGCCGCTCAAGTCGCAGCCGCTGGCGCGGGGCGAAGTGCGGCTGCAAGTCGAGTCGGCCGGCATGAATTTTCGTGATGTGCTCAACGCGCTGGGACTTTATCCGGGCGACGCCGGCAAGCTGGGAATGGAGTGTGCCGGACGCGTCGTGGAATTGGGCCTCGGGGTCGCGGACCTGCAAGTGGGCGACAAAGTCGTTGCGCTGGCGCAGGGTTCGCTGGCGACGACGGTCGTCGCGCCGGCGGCGCTCGTCTGCCGCCGGCCGATGAATCTGACGGCGGCCGAGGCCGCGGCCTGTCCGGTCGTGTTTGCCACCGCGGCTTTTGCCATGCAGCGTTTGGCCCGGCTCGGGCGGGGCGGGCGCGTGCTGGTACACGGTGCGGCCGGCGGCGTCGGTTGGGCCGTGATGCAACTTGCGCGGCACATCGGGGCCGAGGTGTATGCGACTGCCAGCCGCGAAAAATGGGCCTATCTCCGCTCGCTGGGCATTGAACACATTTACGATTCCCGCTCGCTGGAGTTTGCTGCCGGCCTGATGGCCGACACGGCCGGCCGCGGCGTCGATCTGGTGGTCAACAGCCTGGCCGGCGAGTTCATTCCCGCGAGTTTGTCGACGCTGGCCACCGGCGGCTCGTTTGTCGAGATCGGCAAGCAAGGCATCTGGTCTGCCGAGCAGGTGCGTGCGCGGCGGCCCGACGTGAAGTATCACGTGTTCGCGCTCGACCAGCTCATGCACAACTCGCCGGTCGAAGTGGGCCAGGTGCTGCAAGCGATCTGCCGGGACTTGGAGTCGGGCGTGCTCAAGCCTCCGCCGCTGGCTAGCTTTCCGTTGACTTCGGCCACGGCGGCCTTTCGGCGGATGCAGCAGGGCCAGCACGTCGGTAAGCTGGTGATCGGCATGCGCCGCGACAGCCAACCGCCAGTGCGGTCCAATGCCACGTACCTGGTGGTCGGCGGACTGGGCGGGCTGGGAGCGACGGTCGTGCGCTGGCTGTGCGATCGCGGGGCCAGGTCGCTTGCGATCGTCGGCC
>DATCFX010001236.1:0-2204 GCA_036509275.1 Pirellulales bacterium
CGACAATTAGCGGCATCGTTAGCAATGTTTTCCGCACAGGATCGCCACCAGCCTCAATTCCACGGCATACCCGTTACCCCCCTCGACTGCCAGCGGGCGGGCGGATAGACTATGGCGCTTCCCGGCAGGCTAGGCCGCCCGTGCGACGAGTGGCTCGCAGGCGTGGCCTTGACCGGCGCTGCCTTGATTTTTCGGAGATTTGAGAAACCGCCATGTATGCCATCATCCAAGACGGCTCGCGCCAATTGAAGGTTCAAGAGGGCGAGGAAATCGATATCGATTACCGCAAGGTGGGCGCGGGCAGCCAGGTCACGCTCGATCGCGTGCTGGCCGTGGGTGCCGACGACGGTCTCAAGTTCGGCCTGCCGCTGCTCGAGGGGGCACAAGTCACGGCCGAAGTGCTCGGCGTCGGCCAAGGCCGCAAGCTCGTGGTGCAAAAGTTCCGCCGCCGCAAAAACTCGCGCCGCAAGACGGGCCATCGTCAGATGGTCACCCGCGTGCGGATCGGCAAGATCTCGGTCGGCTAACGCAGCACTGCCGCGCCCCCCATTTGGCCGGCTCTTTTAAGAGCCGTTAGCCGCCGGTCCGCATCGTTTCGCCGGCGGCATCATTTCGCCGCCGGTGCCGTGGCTAGCCGCCCGCGGACTTTCACGTTGTCCCAGTCGCCGATGTCGTCAAACGATCCCAGGCCCACGCGCCCCCAAGTAAAGGTCGTGTCGCGGGCTTCCATCGCCGGCTGCTGCATGTCGTCGAAGAAGACGGCGATGGTTCCCAGGTCCACGCGGCGGACGATCTTCACGTGATGCCAGCGGTCGTCCCAATCGGTGCCCGGCGTGGTTTTGGTCGAGATCTTTTGCCGCGGCGCGCCGTTGACGATGAAGATCTGATTGGCATGGTCGTCGGTCTTTTTGCCGAAGTGGACATAGTAGAAATGCGACGGGTCCTGGTAGCCAAACACCAGGCACATGTCGCGATGGGCGTAGTCCGGCTTGGTGCTCAGCACGTCGGCTTCCAAATCAAAATCGCCCACGGTCAGGTCCTTGACCAAGGCGAAGTTCAGCGGGCTGCGCTCGGGCGGCTTGTATTTGCTCTGCTTGAACAGGCTGTACGCATGCCCCCCGTGCGATTCGACCAGCTTCCAGGCCTGCGCGTCGGTCGGCTGCCAGTTTGCTGTTCCATGTTCAAAGTCGTCACTGAACACCAGCGGCAAGTCGCCCAGCAAGAGCGGTAGCAGGAGGAGAAGTTGCAAGGGATTTAGTCCTTTCCGTAAACCTGTTGGGGATCGAACACTTTTTGGCCGACGATTTGCGCGCCCTCGGGCGTCAGGCGTCGGTAAAAGCAACTACGGTAGCCAGTGTGGCAGGCAGCTCCGCCTTGCTGCTCGACTTTGAGCAAGATGGCATCACCGTCGCAGTCGACGAGCACTTCGCGCACCCGCTGCACATGGCCGCTCTCCTCGCCCTTGCGCCACAAGCGGCCACGGCTGCGGCTGTAATAACACGCCCGTCCGCTGGCCAGCGTCTCGGCAAAGCTTTCGGCGTTCATGTAGGCCATCATCAGCACTTCGCCGGTCTCGGCGTCCTGGGCGATGGCCGGTAACAGCCCATCGGCCAGCGAGAAATTCGGTAGGGGAGTGGATGGGAGGGCCATTTGACGGAGCGTTCCTTGAAAACAGGAGTCGGCGGCAGCGATTCGGGCAGCCGCGCACCGGCCCGGCGAGTCGCACGTTTCCACCAGCCAGCATAATGGCGGTATCCGTCGGCGGCTACGGGGCAATCGCCGGCATACCCGCTACAGCCGGCTTTTGCCGTACCCGGCGAGCGGCCGCCCGTTTCGTTAATCGCGGTGCAACGCTTCACCGGCGGTGTCTCATTGCAGGATGCGTCCGGGCCGGTCGATGCTTAGCACGGGCACGCACGTTTGTTCCCAGGCCGCTGTTTCGCACTTTGCGCCGAGGAAACCTTGCTAAAGTCGTCGCTGAGCGTGGTATTGCCGGTTTGTAACGACCAGGCCCATCTGGCGCGGCGCTTGTCCAGCCTGCTGGAAGTGCTGCCCGAGGTGGCCGGCCGCTTCGAAATGGCAGTCATCGATCATGGTTCCAGCGACGCGACGGCCGAAGTGGCCCACGACCTGGCCGCCAGCTATCCGCAGGTCTGCGTCCTGAGCTATCCGCGCCCGCTCGACGGATCCAGCGTCTTGCGCCA
>DATCFX010001237.1:0-12869 GCA_036509275.1 Pirellulales bacterium
CGCCAAAATCAAGCCGCAACTGCTGCTGGTCAGCGCCGGCTTCGACGCGCACCGCGATGATCCGGTCGGCTCGCTGGGGCTCGAAACCGAGGATTTTCTGCCGCTCACGCAGGCCGTGCTGGACGTGGCCGACACTTATACCGGCGGACGCATCGTGAGCGTGCTGGAAGGCGGTTACAATCCGGGCATCCTGGCCGGCTGCGTCGAGTTGCACCTGCGCACGCTGCTCGCCCGGCAGGAGAAGGCGGCGATGAAGCCGCCTGCTGCACCACCGCCCGAACGGAAGGACACCCCATGAACGCGGACGAAAGCCAGCGGCTGTTGGCCGATGTCGACGCCTATTGTCAGCAGCTTCGCCCTTCGGAAGAGCTCTGCTATCTCGAACACCACTACAACGACCAGACCGTTGCGCTAGCGAAGCGTTACAACCTGCTGGGCATGCCGGTGCCGGAGCAATATGGCGGCCGCGGGGCCGACGCGGTGACCTATGCTCGCGCACTGGCCCGGCTGGGGCGCGAAGGCACCGGCGTGCGGACGTTCTTCTCGGGCCACACTTCGATCGGGCAATATCCGATCATGCGCTTCGGCACGGCCGAGCAGAAACAGCGGTACCTGCCGCGCTCAGTGGCCGGCGATTTGATCCTGGCCTTCGGACTGACCGAGCCGGAGGCCGGCTCGAATCCGCTGGAAATGACGAGCACCTATCGCCGCGACGGCGACCGCTGGCTGCTCAATGGCGTGAAGTACCTGATCAGCAACGGCGCGATCGCCGGCGCGGTCGTGGCTTTCGCCTATCCGGAAGAAGCCGCCGAAGGGCAGCGCCGCATCAGCGCCTTCATCGTCGATACGGCCGGCGAATCATTCGAGCGCGAGGATATGCCGGCCAAGCTCGGCATGTTCACGGCCAACACGGGCATGTTCCAGATGAACGACCATCCGGTGCCGCTGGCGAACCTGCTGGGGGGCGAAGGCCAGGGCTTTCGGGTGGCGATGGCCACGCTCGTTTCCGGCCGCTTGAGCGTAGCGGCCGGTTGCGTGGGGGTGATCGAAGACTGCCTGGCCGAGGTTTTGGCCTATAGCCGCCAGCGGCACCAGCACGGCAAGCCGATCGGGCGTCATCAATTGGTGCAGGACCATATCGCCCAGATCGAAATTGCCCGGGCTGCGTCCGAAGCCATGTCCGAGCGGGCGGCGATTGCCAAGCAGGCCAGCGACGAGCATCCGGACGACGCCGAGCGCTACTCACAAGCCGACATGCGGGTGGCCGAAGCCAAGTTTTTTGCCTCGAATGCAGCCTGGGACGCAGCGGATCGGGCGGTGCAGGTGTTTGGCGGCCGCGGCTGGTCGGAGCTGTATCGCGTAGGCCGGCACTTGCAGGACGTGCGAGTCTGCCGCATTTACGAGGGCACCGACGAGATCCTGAAGCTCAAAATCGCCGCCAGCCTGCTCGGCAAGGATTTTGCGGCGTTTCAGTGAGTACACGCTAGCACTCTCCCGCGATCGGGCTGGAATCCGCCGGGCGGCTTTGTTAGATTCCGCCTCCCATTTCTGCGGCATTCGTTCTCGTGAGCCGGCTCGTGTTGTCCGTTGTCAGTTGTCAGTTGTCAGTTGTCAGCTTTCGTACGGACTAGGAACTACGGACTCGATCCAGTGTTCATTTCTCAGCACATGGAAGTGCGATGATAGCTAGCCACCAGGCGGGTCGCGGATCGGTGCAGCAAGGGAAGCCGGGCCGCAAGTCGGTTGCCGCATGGGTGGCCGGGCTGCTGGCCCTGGCAGCCTGGGCCGGCGACGACCGGCCGGCGTGCGCGGTGCCACCGTGGCAAAAGGTGAGCCTGTTCAAGCACATCGAGGCCGACAGCGACAAGCCCTATCCGCTGACCGACGCTCAAGGCCCGTGGCTGGTGATGGCCCTGACATTCACCGGCCCCGAGGCCCAGCAGCAGGCGCAGGAACTGGTCTACGAGCTGCGCAGCGTCTGGAAGCTGCCGGCTTACACGCACCAAATGAACTTCGATTTCGGCCACGGGGCGGGCCGCGGCGTCGACAAGTACGGGGCGCCGCTCAAGATGCGCTACCGCCGCACCCAAGCCAGCGAAGTTGCCGTGCTGGTGGGCGACTATCCGACGGCAGACGATCCCGAGGCGCAGAAGACGCTCAAGCGCCTCAAGTACATGGTGCCCGACTGCATGAACCCCGAAAAGCTCAAGCGCGAGGGGCGCAGCCCGCCACCGGCCGCCTGGCGTTGGGTCGTGGAACACACGAAGAACGCGAACCCGAACCAGCGCAAAGGCCCGATGGGGCAGGCCTTCATCGTTGCCAACCCGCTGCTGCCAGACGAGTATTTTCGGCCCAAGGGCATCGACAAGCTGGTGTACGAGTTGAACAAGCCGATCAAGCACAGCCTGCTCGAGTGCCAGGGCAAATACACGGTGAAGGTCGCGACGTTCACCGGGCAACTGATCACGGATCAGAACGAGATCAAGGCCGTCGAGGCCGGCAAGAAGATGGAGAGCCACCTGGAGGAAGCGGCGCTCAAGGCGCACAAGCTCTGCGAGGCGCTGCGCGCCAAGGGCTACGAAGCCTTCGAGTTCCACGATCGCTACTCGAGCATCGTGACCGTCGGCAGCTTCGACTCGGTCGGCTCGCCGCGGGCCGACGGCAAGATCGAGATCAACCCACAGATTCACACCATCATGCAGACGTTCGGCGCCGACAAGTCCGTCGTGCCCGGCCGTGCCGCCCCCACGGTCGGCAAGCCCAAGCAGATCGACGGCATCGCGCTGGACATCCAGCCGCTGCCGGTGGAAGTGCCGCAGAAGAACATCGTCGTCAACTACGACCGCAGCATCGTCGGCCGGCGATAAAGAAAAACCTGCCCGGCCCGCCCTCATTCAACTCTGGCGCACAAAGTCCGCCAAGGCCTTGAACGACGGGCATTTGTTCTCGACCTTGACCAAATCAAGATGTTCGGCCACCGTTCGTTGTGCGTTGCATGGCTGTAGCGCGGACGCCGCTTGCTATCGCGGCCGAGCTTTTCGAGATGCTCCTTCGGGCTTTCGATCGCCTCAGGGTTTGGAATCGGATCCGGCGTCCACGACGTCATGAGCTGGCTAACCGCCTCAATAATCGGCGAGCATTCACGCTTCCAGTTCTTGAACTGGGATCACAATGCAGCACGGCTCGACCCCCGAAGGGCCAACAATTCTGCTCGCCACCTTGGCGCGGCTTTTTAGCGGGATCCGGTCCGTCGGCATCATGGCAGACGATAAAGCGGGAACAATTCCGCCCCGCGAACAGGCGTAGTTGCGCAGCTCCTTGGTTCAGCATGTCGCCGCAGCCCGATTACCCCTTAACTTGAGTCGTAATGCGATCGTCGTTGGCCGGTCTGCGTACAATTGCCTTGAGCGTATTCGCGTCGGAAGGATCCTTGGCCAGAATTGCATACAACCGCTAATCCTCCTGCCGAATCGTTTCTAGAAAATCCTCCAGCGTGCCTTCTTCCTCCAGGAAATGGGTGGCGAGTTCGACCTCACGATCACTGAGCGATCGCAAGACTCTTGTTCGTCTTTCCCGAAGAAAAATGATGATTCCTGACTTCGGGCACTAAGACGGGCACTAAACGCCTGCCGGATGCCTTGCTGGTCAGACCGCACTAAAGTCGATCCGCAAACGAACAACCTCGGTTCGATCAGCCCTCTCGAATTAAGTCTCGTCGATTAAAGCGGCAACTTCCGGTCGGACGCTCAGCACGAGAGGCTGACCACCGTGACGGTTCCAAACCTCGACGTGCCGGGAATCACATGCACGACCGAGCGAGCCAGTCATGCCGTGAAGCACACGGACACGCTCACCCGACGCATCGGCCAGCCGGTGCAGATCGAATTGCTCGGTGCCAAAGTGTTCGTGGGCCAAGTGGACGATTCTGGCGGTGTTCAATGCGAGCACTTCCCGCAGTCCTCGGCGTTCGGCATCGTCAGGATTGTGGACAGCTTCCATTCGTCGAAGCTCGTCAATCCCCCTACGAATGTCCGCAATATCAGACGGATCGACCAACACACTCACAAGCATGATGTACTCCTCGTTCTGGGTTAATATGGTTAACCACTGGTTAACCGCTTTAACCAAATTGTAGTGACGGTTAACCCGTGGTCAACCAAATTGCCCAAAAAGTGAGCGGAGACTTTCGTTTCCGGTGGTTATTTCATCGCATCCTGTTTTGAATAAAAGACTTATGGCAACTATTAGTTGATCCGGTCCCGAGTAGCCCTGCCCTAAACGTGTTCAAGTTCAATCCCGACGCCCGAGACACCGAGCCGGGCGGGGGCGGTCATGCGAATTGGCGGTTTTCGGGCGTCGGATGTGCTTTACGCTGGTGCCTTGTTCGGTCCAGGCCCCATAGCCTCCCGACCAAAAATGTCCTATAATTTATTTGTTTCAAAAAGGACATTTAGCGAGAGGCGGTCTGCCGATACCAACACAAGATGAGAAGTGTGCTTCCATGCCCGAGGAATTCTCATTACCGAGCAGCCTCAAGCAGGCTCGCTGGAAGGTCAAGATTCAAGAGAAGGAAAGGCTCGAACACCCGCATGTCAGCATCCTCCGAAAGACGGACAAATGGCGGATCAATCTGCGAACCAAGGAGTTCATGGACGACGTGCCGGACCCGAAGGATGTTCCTGACGAGCTATTGAGCCACATCTTCAAGGATAAAAACTGGAAACACATTTGCGCAAAGTGGAACGCCAAATATCCGGACAATCTTGTTGAAAGCGAAGACTAAAGCTATGCCGACCAAAACCCAACCACGAACGTTTCTGGTTACTCGGAAGCAGAGCTACCTGAAGGATTTTGAGGCGCTCTCCCCGCAGATTGTTTCTTCTGCCGAGAAAGCGTGGGAGTGGATGGCCGCTTCTGACATCGACACGCTTTGGCTCAGCTACGATGAGCATCTGATGGATGCGGCACTCAAGAAGGTTTGGTTCCACCAAAAGCACCCCGCACGCAGCTTTGGGACGTTGATCCTGTTCTATATTCCTCATCGAGAGGATGTGCCGATCCTGACGACTTCATTCAAACGAACGGCCTTCTTCACCGACGACGAATCGCTGCCTCGTGAAGAGCTTGGAGAAGTTCTCGCTGCAAATAACAAGGATGATCTTTTCATTGGTGGCACGGTATCGAAAGACACTGCGACAATCACGCTACGTCGTGGGAATCTTGAGTCACTTGTTGTTCCTTTTTCTGCATTTAAGCCATCTGGTGATGGCGTATGTCCCGACTTCGATCATTTCTCGGTAACGGATTATGGACAGACGATCAAACTTGGTGACTATGAAGCGGCGTCAGATGCAATTCTTTACGAATCTGACGCAGAGTATCGCCGTCGTATTGCGAAAGAACGATTGGCTTCAGAGAAGTCCTTTGGAGCTTCGTTGCGGCGGCTTCGTAAACAACGTGGACTGAAACGAACCGATTTTTCTCCGCTAACTGACAAGACCATCGCAAGGATCGAGCAAGGACTTGTCGAACGCCCCCGAGGAAAGACGCTCTCTGTGATCGCAGAACGACTTGATGTAGAGCCAGGGGGAATCGAATCCTATTAGCAAATCGCTCAGGTGAATGTTTGAGGCAAGAAGCCTGCGGCTTTCTCCCTCAACCACTCCTCTGCATCATCCGTCAACTCGCTCGCAACCCGTCGTGCGATCTCGGCATCTCCACTGATCTTGAAGATTGCCACAGCAGCACGGAGCCGCAACCATCTGCCCTCCTCGGGCAATCCCGGTTCGTCGGCGGTGCATTCGATCAAAACCGGAATGGCATCACGAGCTTCTGGCCGATGACACCGAGGGCATCGCAAACCATTCCTCGCACGTAAGGTTGCCGGCTCCGTTGCGACCCACAAGCGCGGTGATTTGGCCGAGTCCGTCGAGAACTAGATTCTCGCACGACTTGAACTTCGTGATTTCGACCCGAGTAAGCATCGGCCGGCGCGAATGGGTAGCGGTTTGTGCGGAAGCTACTACTCAAATCTAGCAGATTGAATTGAGGTTCGCCGCGAGGGCGCCCCCAGGAGTGATTGTAAACAACGGCGGGCGGTAGCCTTGCTGCGATAAATGACCTTTTGCCCACGAACTTTCCTGCGACGGCATTTGCCACCGACCCGGCGGTGCTGATACGATCCGCAAGACTCGCGGCGCTTCCGCTCAACACTCAAGGCTCATCGTCGCTCGCATGCCCGGCACGCTGGTTTTAGGTACGGCCAATCGCAAGAAGGGGCTGGAGCTGGCCGATCTGGTCCGGCCGCTGGGTATTGCGGTGCAAACGCTGGCCGATTTTCCGCAGGCTTTGGCGGTGGTCGAAGACGGGACGACGTTTGCTGATAATGCGCGGCTCAAGGCCCAGCAGCAGGCCAGGCATTTGGGCCAGTGGGTTTTGGCCGACGATAGCGGACTGTGCGTCGATGCACTGGGCGGGGCGCCGGGCATCTACTCGGCCCGGTTCGCCGGCCCGGAGGCCACGGACGAAGACAATAACCGGCTGCTGCTGGAGCGGCTGGCCGGGGTGGCGATCGAGCGGCGCGCGGCCCATTACGTTTGTCATGTGACTCTGTCCGATCCGCAAGGTACGATCCGGGCCGAAAGCGAAGCGTATTGCCACGGCCGCATCCTGGAGCAAGAGCAGGGCAGCGGCGGCTTCGGATACGATCCGATGTTCGAAGTCATCGAATATCACCGCACGTTTGGGCTCTTGAGCCCGGCGGTCAAAGCCTGCATCAGCCATCGAGCCCGGGCCATGCGCGAGATTTTGCCGGACATCGGGCGGCTGCTGGGGTAGTGGCGAAAGCCACGGCCGGGGTTGCTTGGGCGCGACGATCGGCGATACTGAACGGGTCACCGGCCGCAATCATCAGGCCGGAATCACAGGGGGGATGCATTCCATGCGCTGCGTCGTGTCCGTTTTGATTGCCTCCGCCATGTTCGCTTTGGTTCAGCCGGCGGCGGCCGAAGATCCCCGCTCGTGGACCCACGAGCACCTGAGCGAACTGGTCGAGTTGTACCGCCATTTCCATCAGCATCCGGAATTGTCGTTCAAGGAAAAGGAAACCGCCGCCCGGCTGGCCAAGGAACTGCGAGCCACCGGCGCCCAGGTGACCACCGACTTTGGCGGCTACGGCGTTGTGGCGATCATGAAAAACGGCCCGGGGCCCCGAATCATGCTCCGCACGGACCTGGACGCGCTGCCGGTGACCGAGGAGACCGGCCTCGTCTACTCCTCGCGGGTCCGCGTGCCCAACGACGATGGCGGGCAGACGGGCGTGATGCACGCCTGCGGGCACGACATTCATATTACCAATCTGATCGGCGTGGCCCGCTACCTGGCCGCAAACAAGCAGCTCTGGAGCGGCACCGTGATGTTCATCGGCCAGCCGGCCGAGGAGAAGGGGGGCGGGGCCAAGGTGATGCTCGATGCCGGGCTGTTCACGAAGTTCTTCAAGCCGGATATGGCCCTGGCCTTGCACGTCGATTCGACGCTGGCCACCGGCAAGGTCGGCTATCGGGCCGGATACTCGCAGGCCAACGTCGACAGCGTGGACATCATCGTTCGCGGCCGCGGGGGGCATGGCGCGGTGCCCAACAACACGATCGACCCGATCGTCGAAGCGGCCCGGCTCGTGCTCGATCTGCAAACCATCATCAGCCGCGAGATCAAGCCGACCGAGCCGGCCGTGATTACCGTGGGCGCGATTCATGCGGGCACGAAGCACAACATCATCCCCGACAGTTGCCATTTGCAGCTCACGGTCCGCAGCTATAGCGACGATGTGCGCAAGCAGTTGCTGGCGGCCATCCGCCGCAAGGCGCTGGCTTCGGCGGCCAGCTCGGCAGCTCCCGAGCCCAGCATTGAGTTCTCCGACGGCACGCCGGCCGTGAAGAACGACGAAAAGCTCGTCGACCGGGTCGTGCCGATCTTCAAACGTGTCTTGGGCAACGACAAGGTCGTGGAGGTCGATCCCACGATGGGCGGCGAGGATTTTAGCGAGTACGGCCTGGCCGGCGCGCCGATCTTCATGTTCCGCCTGGGTTCGGTCGAAGCGACGCGGCTGGCCGGCTACAAGCGCGTGGGTACGACCGGCCCCTCGTTGCACTCGGCCCATTACTATCCAGACGCCTCCGAGACGCTGGCCACCGGCGTGACGGTCATGTCGAGCGTCGTCCTTGATCTACTGCCGCCGAAGAAGTAGCCCGTGGCCCGCACTGCACCTGTCCGCTGGTCGTTGGCAGCCGCTTTGGCGGCCGCGTATCTCGCCACCAGTGCCGCGGCCCTGGGCGGATTAGTCATGCTGCGCAGCAGTGTGCTGAGCCAGGAGCGGACGCCGGCCGACGCCGAGAGTTGGCAGCGCTGGAAGGCCGAAACCGAACGTCTCAGCCACGAGCGCGGGGCAAATGCCCGCCGCGCAGTGACCACCGACGAGCCGCCGGCGCTGATTCTGCTGCGCGACTATTTCAGCAATGTGGTGCTGGCCGTCGAAGCGATCATTGCCGGCGCATTCGCCTTTCTGGTGATCGTGCTCTGGTCGCGGCTGCGGCCGGTCGATGGCGGCGGCGGCCGAGGCAGGTTACAGTGATCTCAAAGGGCCAAGATTCCAACCCTACCGCCGCTGGCCACTCGCAACCTTGTCCACGACCGCACCAAGACTGATGGCCGCCGGCCTGCGGATGGCGCCGCCTCCGGTGAGCTGGCGAAGCTGGCCTCTGGCCGCCGGTGGCGGGCAGGTCTGGTTGATCCTGTCGTCGATCCTGCTGAGCTTCGCCGCCATCGCTTACGCCAGCGGCAGCGTGGGGCTGGCGGCCGGCGGGGCGGCCCTTGTGTGCCTGGCGGCCTGGCGACTGTTCGTTCCGGTGGTTTTCGAACTGGGACCCATGGGCATCAGCCAGCAGATTCTGGGACGCAGCACGCGCATTGCCTGGGGCTCGATCGAGCGTGCTCAGGTCGGCCGCCAAGGTATCTTCTTTTCGCTGGATGGGGCCGTATTGGCTCCGCTGCGCGGCCTGTATGTTCCCTGGGACGGAAACCGGGACGAAGTGCTGGGGCACGTGGCCTACTTTATGCCCCGCGCCGAAGGACTTCCGCCGACGCTAGCATCTGCTGACGATTCGCCCCCGGCATAGCCTGGACGACAGCGGTTTTGTACCGGAATTCATGCGGATTACGACGGTGGTTCTGTAGCGGAATTCATGACAGTTCCGGCGAGTTGCGCGCCGGCCGGGCGAATGTCCTCACGTCTTCCGCTACGACAATCTGACACCCGCGTGTGCAGTCTTTTTTGGCGGTTGCTACTTTGAGCCCAGCAGCCGCGTCGGTAGAATAGGACCGTCTCCTGTGGGAGCGGGCGGGCCAGACTGCCAAGTAAAGGCCGCGTTCTGCGGCTGGCAACGGCACGCTCGAGAGTTGCACATCTCAAGACGATTCGCGTGAAAAAAACCGCCGGGCAGATTCGTGCTCCGGCAATCATCGGCTGCACCGCTTGATCCGTGCTCTCGCGCGCCGACAAGTCGTGGGCCGTGGGCCGTGGGGCGAAGCGGTGTTTTTCGGCCAGGCGCATTCAATCCGAGGACTTCCAGACGCGTGACGGCAGGCTAGAACCATCCGTTTCCGGCGGTCTCGCCCGCGGGCGAGACAAAAAGGAGAACATGATCAGCGACCTCATCGAGGCAACCAGCGTGGCCCCGGCCACCGAGCCGATCACGCCATTTTCGGATGCTACGGTCCGCGACCTGGCTCGAGTCTTCAAGCTCTTGTCGGACGAAACCCGGCTGCGGATCCTGCTCTATCTGGCACGGCGCAAGGAATTGCACGTGCGGGCATTGTGCGAGATCTTACGCCAGAGCCAGCCGGCCGTGAGCCATCACCTGGCGCTGCTGCGGATGGCGGAGTTGATTGAGCCGCGGCGCGAGGGCAAGCACAACTTCTATCGCATCATGCCACACCGTTTCGAGCAATTGCTCGACACGCTGTTTGCCGCCGTGCCCAAGGAGCAGCGCGCGATCCGCTTCGAGGATTACGTGCTCAGCTACGCGCCGGAGTAGCGGCGAGGCCAGCGCAGCAGGCATTAGATCAGAGCATTGTCATGGCAAAAGCATTGTACCCATTACGGAGTTGTGGAATTCCGCCGCATCGGTTTATTTCCCCGGCGCGCCTTTGGCCAGGCAAAAGACTTCGTCGGCGGTGCGCAAGTAGAGCCGGCCATTGAGTGCGGCCGGCGAGGCGAGGATTGGCTGGCCCAGATCGTTCTGCGCCAGGATCTTGAATTTCGGCCCGGCCTCGAGCACGTAGGTCACGCCCGATTCGCTCGGGCAATATAGCCGGCCTTGGCTCTCCAGCGGCGAGGCCGAAAACTTGTCGCGGATGCGGGCCTGCCACAGCAGTTTGCCATCGGCCGCATTCAGACAGGTGGCGATGCCCGTATCGTTGACCGTGTACAGCCGGCCTTCGTACAGAACCGGCGAGGGGACGTGCGGGCCGCCGCGCGGCGTGCGCCAGGCGAGGTGCGTGTCGGTCACTTCGCCATGTCCGCCGGGCCGCAAGCCGAGCGTGGGGCCTTGCCGGCCAGAGGCCGCATACAACAAATCTCGACCGACAATGATCGTCGGCACGACTTCGCGCGTCGCCCCGCGCAGCACCCATAGCTCTTGGCCGGTGTGCGGATCGTAGCCGCGCACCGTTTCGCCGCCGGCGTAGATCAGTTCGTCGTGATCGCCCGCGCGGACGATGATCGGCGTCGACCAGCCCATTGCCTTGTCGCGTTTTTGCTGCCAACGCGGCGCGCCGGTATTTTTGTCCAAGGCGATGAAGAGGCTCTCGGCCTTGTTTTGATCCTGCACCAGGATCACCAGGTCATGGTATAGCAGCGGACTGGCGCCGGTGCCCCAGGTCGTGTTGAAAACCGGCAACGGATGATGCCACAGTTGCCGGCCGGCGAAATCGTAGGCCACCAGGCCTCCGGAGCCCAGAAAGGCGATCACGCGCTGGCCGTCGGTGACGGGCGTGGCAGAGGCAAAGCCGTTCTTTTCGCGCACGTTGGGCTCGACCTCGTGCGCCGGCAGCGTGCGGCTCCAAAGCAGCGAGCCGTCGGACAGCCGCAGGCAATGCACCGAGCGCTGAGTCCCCTGCTCGCCGGCGCTGGTGACGAATAGCCGGTCCTGCCAGATGATGGGCGACGAGTTGCCCGAACCGGGCAGTTTGGACTTCCAAACCACGTTTTCGGTGGCACTCCAGTGCAGGGGCAGATTCTGAGCCGTGCTGTTTCCCTGGCCGGTCGGTCCGCGAAAGCGCGGCCATTGCTCGTCGGCCCCCGGGGCGGGCAGCACGATCTCGAGTTTGCCGCCGGCTGCCGCGGCTCGCCCCGCTTTGGTTTCGGCCTCTTCGGCCGTGGCGCCCTGATCAAAAGGCGCCGGCCGCTTGTAGCGCTGAAACCCACGCCGCATGATCGCCAGAAACTTGTCGTGGATGTCGACGCGCCGCTCATGCGCCTGCTTCAAATCGGGATCGGCCAGCACACGGTCTTTGCCGCCATGATTTGCCAGGAAGTGCGCCGGACTGTCGGCCGTTTCCACCCGCTGCCATTCAGCGGCCAGGTCGGTGAGCAGCATGTCGTCGACCAGCTTTTGATAGGCCGGGCTGGCGACGTCTTCGGCCAGTACGCGCGTCCGCTCATCGAGCGGATACTTGCCATCGGCCGCATCGCCGCCGGCGGCCAAAGCAATTGCACGGCAAAGCAACACACAGCCCACAACCAGAGCAGTCCGCATGAAAAAGACCTCGAAGCAAGTCGCGGCGGGGCGAGAGGGATAGAATCTTCAGGCGAGGTTTTCAGTCTACTCGCCCAGCCGGGCGCTTGGGAAGCGGCCATACGGGCGAGCCGGGAGCGTCAGAAACTGGAGTTCTCGCACGCCGCAGCCGGATCTTTCGCCACAGGACACGACGGATGCCGGCGGTATTGGCCAATTCAGCATGCGCGCGCCAGGCGCGCAGCGACCGGGCGACCTGTGCCGCAAGTTCTTGGGGAAACGCTGCGTATGGCGCAACAGCCAGAGCAGGAAATCATGCGTCTTGACGAATAGCGGCGTGGTGGGGGCGTCCATGGAATTTTTTTGGGGCTGCGCCCCAGGGGGACAGAGTTTCAGATCCCAGCGTTTCAGAGTTCAGAAGCTCAGCGTGTCAGAGTGCGGACGACTCGGCCAGGCTACAACTCGCGGCACCAACGGAACCCGCTGCTGCTGCTCCGGGTCACCGGAGCGTGGCGGTAGCGGTACGCGCTGCGACAGTTGGACGCGTTGAGGTTCCAGGAGCCGCCGCGAATCACGCGCGAACTCCCGGCAGGCGGACCGGTCGGATCCGTCGGCGGCGAACTGGCAAAGTACTTGTCGTCGTTGCGATCCTGCACCCACTCGCGCGTGTTCCCCTCGATGTCGTACAGCCCGAAGGCGTTGGGCCGTTTGGTGCCGACCGGGTGCGTTTTGCCGGCCGAGTTGCTGCTGTACCAGCAATATTCGCCGATTTGCTTGGGGTCGTCTCCCCAGAAGTACACGCCGGCGGTTCCCGCGCGGCAGGCGTATTCCCACTCGGCTTCGGTCGGCAGCCGGTAGCCGAGTTTCGTCCTTCTCCCTCCGGGAGAAGGTGGCGGCGCAGCCGACGGATGAGGGTTCGCAGCGCCGGACGAAAAACCCTCATCCGGCCTTCGGCCACCTTCTCCCAGAGAGGCTGTGAATTTTTGGAGATCGGGCTGGCAGTTAAATGCAATCGCGCTAAATTGTGGCGTCACGTGCGTCGCAAACCGCAGCCGAACGCGGCCGCCAGGCCAGAGG
>DATCFX010001238.1:0-8528 GCA_036509275.1 Pirellulales bacterium
TGGCGATCGATTCCAACAACAACCTATTCGTAGGCAACAATGGTAACAGCACGCTGAGTAAGTTTGCCTCCGGCAGCACGACAGCGAGCGCCGTCTTCACCTCGGGAGTATCCAATCCAGCGGCCTTGGCCATGGACACCAGCGGAAACCTCTACGTCGCGAACAGCGGCACCAACACGGTGAGCAAGTTCGCGCCCGGCGGCACGGCGGCCAGCGCCACCTATTCTGCGGGAATTTCCACGCCCGACGCCGTCGCCTTCGACACCTCCGGGAATCTGTATGTGGCCAACCATGGCAACAATACGGTCAGCCGGTTCGCGCCGGGCAGCACTACGGCCAGCGCGACGTACTCATCGGGGCTTTCCAGCCCCAATTTTCTGGCGTTTGATTCCAGCGGCAACTTGTACGTGGCCAGCTCCGGCAATAACACGGTGGTCAAATACCTGTCGGGCAGCACCGCGGTCAGCGCTACCTATCCTGCTTCTTCCGGAATCTCCAATCCCGACGGGCTCGCGTTCGACTCCAGCGGCAATTTGTACGTGGCCAGCTCGGCCAACAACGCCGTGGTCAAGTTCGGCCCGGGCAGCACTGCGGCGATCGCCACCTACTCGACCGGCGCTTCGGATCCTTTTGCCTTGGTGCTGGACCCCAGCGGAAACCTGTATGTGGCCAATGACGGCACGAACACCATCAGCAAGTTCGCGGCTGGCACCACCTCGGTCAGCGCTACATACTCCTCCGGAGTTTCCGGTCCTTGGGCGCTGGCGCTGGACACTTACGGCAACCTGTATGTGGCCAATTCCACCAGTTCCTCGGTGAGCGAGTTCATTCCCGGCAGCACCGCGGCGAGCGCTACCTATTCGTCCGGAATCTCAACTCCCCACGGCATCCTGTTCGACGCCAGCGGCAATATGTACGTCGCGAACAACGGCAACAGCACGGTGAGCAAATTCACATTCACGGCCACGATGCCCACGGCCGGTGGTGTCGTCATCCAATCGACCGTCGAGTCGCGGCCCATGTCGATCGGCGGCACGAACAACGCCGCCGTGGCCGGCATCAACCTGACCAATGCGGAGCTGGCCCAAATCGCCACAATTTCCGGCGGGACGTTGACCATCGGTGATAGCCAGCAAACCGGCAACATCACGTTCGCCACCGCCACGCCGGCCACCACGTCGGGCGAGCAGGTCCTGGCATTGCAATCGTTTGCGGGCCCCGGCACGATCATCCTCGACGATGGCGGGGGAACCGCTACGGCACTCGCCGGCAACGGCGCGAACCTTATTTTGGGCGCGGGCGCCGGTGGCATCCAAGCCCTGTCGGCCAGCAACGCCACCGCCGAAATCGCCACGACCGGGAATCTCGTGACGCTTTCAACCATCGGCCCCATCGGCAGCAGCACCAATCGCATCCAGTTTGCCGATACCTTGTACTTCGGTCAGCAGGATATCAGCGTCACTACGGCGAGCAGCGCGTACATCGACGGCCTGGGAACTTTGATCCTCGGAAATTTCCAAGGCCTCGGTCCCGCGGGCACCACGATTGACGTCACCGCGCGAACCAATCTGTACGTCTACAACGGTATCACGATCGCCGCCGGCGCCAGCACGCTGAGCCTGGGGGCGGATCTGAAGGCGGACGAGACCGGCGACGATGGCTCGGGCTCGCTCGTCATCGACCCCGGCGCCATCGTGACCTCGTCCAGTAGTGCCGCCAATGCCATCACGCTGCGCGGTGCCTACATCAGCATCGACACCAGCAGTGATCCGGCTGTGGTGGGGGCGGCGCCGGCGGCTGCTTTCACGGGCCTCAGCACGCCGGTCGGCGTCGCCTTGGATGGCAGCGGCAATGTGTACGTAGTCAATGAAACGGCCAACACGGTGAGTGTGTTCACCGGCAGCACGACGGCTAGCGCCACGCTTACCGGCCTGAGCCTGCCGCAATCGCTGATTTTCGACACCAGCGGCGATTTGTTCGTCAGCAACGCCGGCAACAACACGGTCAGCGAGTTTCTCCCTGGCCACACGACGCCGAGCTTTACGCTCGGCGGGTTAAGCAGTCCCGGGCACATGATTTTCGATTCGTCGGGCAACTTATACGTCGCGAATTTCTCCGGCGGCACGGTCAGCCGATTTGCCAAGGGCGCCACAACCGCTTCGCTTACCTACAAGGGCCTCGACGAGCCCACCGGGCTGGCGCTGGATTCCAGCGGCGATTTGTTCGTGGCGAATTTCGCCACGTCGACGTCGACGTACAGCGTGAGCGAGTTCAAGCCGGGCATTACGACCTCGACGGTGACCCTCACCGGCGTTACCAGCCCCGACGCGCTGGCCTTCGATTCCAGCGGCAACCTGTATGTGGCCAACGACCTCACGACCGGCACCGTCAGCAAGTTCCTGCCGGGGGCCACAACCGCCGGCGCGACGCTGACAGGCTTGACTCTGCCGCAGGCCTTGGCCTTCGACGCCCACGGCGATCTTTACGTCTCCAACTATCTCAACAACACGGTCAGCAAGTTTCTGCCCGGAGGCACCACGGCTGCGGCCCAACTGACGGGGCTGAGCGAACCTCAATCGCTGGCGTTCGATTTGGCCGGCAACCTGGCCGTGGCTAACTTGGGCAACAACACGGTCACCATCTTCGCCGGTGCCGCGATGACGCCCGTGGCCGGCGGTGTCGTCCTCCGCAACTCGATCGAATCGCAAGCCATCGCCATCGGCGCCTATACCGGCCAAGCGGGCATCTACACAACCGCCGCGGAAATGGCCCAGATTTACACCACCTCCAGCGGGACGCTCACCATCGGCGACAGCCTGGAAACCGGCTCGATCAATCTCTACCAGACCGTGCCCACCACGCCCGGGGCGTCGTTGAATGTCGTCGAGTCCCTCACCGGCAGCGGCTATATCGGGCTGGACGACAGCTTTGGGAAGGCTGTTTCCGGCAGCGGAAATGTCAGCCTCACGGCCGGCACTGGCGGCGTCCTGGGTTTTGCCAACGACACCGTTGCCGAGATCGGCATCACGGGCGCCAGCGTCTCGATCATCACCAGCGGTCCGATCGGCAGCAGCAGCAATCGGATTCAATTCGCCGACAATACGAACACGGCCCAGCAGGTCGTCTCGATCGGCTCGGCCACGGTCCAGCCGTCGAGCATTTATCTCGACGGGCTGGGCAGCCTGACGCTGGGCAGCATCTTGGGCAACACCGCGACGGGTTCCGGTCTGATCGACGTGACGGCGCGCACGAACCTCGTGGTGGCACCGGGCGCCACCATTGCCGGCGGCGGTAACGTCACGCTCGGTGCCGACATGACAGCCGCCGAGGTGGGCGACGATGGCGTCGGGACGCTCACGATTTCGGCAGGCGCGATCGTGACGTCGCGATCGATTTACTACACGGTTCTCCTGCGAGGCGCCGACGTGAACCTCGATGCCAGCAGTGATCCCGCCTCGGTCGGCAGCGGGCCAGCCGCCACGCTGACCGGCGTCGCCAATCCCTTCGCGCTGGTCTTCGACGCGAGCGGCAATATGTACGTGGCGAATTACTATCTGGGCACGATCAGCAAGTTTGCTCCCGGTGCCACCACGGCCAGCGCCACGCTGACCGGGCTGATCAATCCTGTCGCCCTGGCGTTTGACGCCGCGGGCGACTTGTTCGTGGCCAATGCCACGAGCCCGGGCTTCGTCAGCGAATTCGCTTCCGGCAGCACGACGGCCACGGCCGTGCTCTCCGGCCTCAGCAATCCGCAGGCGCTGGCGTTTGATTCCGCGGGCGACCTGTTCGTCGCCAATGGCGGCAACAATACCGTCAGCAAATTCCTGCCGGGAGCTACGACGGCCAGCACCGCGCTGAGCGGCCTGAACCTCCCCGTGGCCCTGGCCTTTAACTCCAGCGGCAACTTGTTCGTCGCCAACTACAATGGCGGCACCGTGAGCGAGTTTGCCGCCGGCAGCTTAACGGCCAGCACCAGCCTGACGGGACTCAGTTCGCCCGGCGCGCTGCGCTTCGATTCCAGCGGCAACCTGTATGTGGCGAACAATGTCGCTGTTGGCAGCATCAGCAAGTTTTCGGCGAGCAGCATCAGCGCCGGCGGCGCGACCATCAGCCCCAGCGCCATGCTCACCGGCTTGAGCGATCCTTACGCGCTCACCTTTGATTCCAGCGGCACCTTGTACGTTTCCAACTCCGGCAACAATACGATTAGCAAGTTCGCGGCCGGCTCGACCGCGGCCAGCGGCGTGCTGTCGGGGGTCAACACCCCTTTCGGCCTGGCGTTCAATTCGGCCGGCAACCTGTACGTCGCCAATGAAGGCAGCAGCACCGTCAGCGAGTTTGCCGGCGGCAACATGAGCGTCCTCTCTGGCTACCTGTATATTTATCCATCGGTTACGTCGCGGCCGATGTCGATCGGCGGCACCAACAACGCCGCCGTAGCGGGCATTAACCTGACCAATGCCGAACTCGCCGACTTGCATGCAACATACAGCCTGGTGCTCGGCGACGAGCAGGTCGGAACCATCACGGTTACCACTGCATTGATGCCGATCACGCAAACCGCCGAGGTGCAGATAACTACCAATGGCGAAATCATTCTTGATGATGGCGCTGGCAGTGGCACGGCGCTGAATGGCAACGGTGCGACCTTATATCTTTATGCCGGCTCAAGCGGCATCGTCGCCCTGTCGGCCAACAACAACACGGCCGAAATCGCGACGACCGGCGTCAGTGTTACGCTTTCGAGTGCCGGTCCGATCGGCACCAGCACCCACCGGATTCAGTTCGCCGATGATGCCAGCACCGCGCAGCAGATCGTCTCCGTCAGTTACAACTCGAACTCGAGCGTCTACCTCGACGGCCTCGGCAGCCTGACACTCAGCTCCTTTGGAAGCACCGCGTACAATGAGACCGTCGATGTTACGGCCCGCACAAACCTCGTGGTCTCCGGTGGGGCGACGATCTCCAGCGGCAGCAGCACGCTCAGCCTGGGCGCCGACCTGAAGGCCGATGGAACCGGCGACGACGGGGTCGGCACGCTCACTATCTCTTCCGGCGCGAGTATTCTGTCGTCCAACACGACCGCCAGCGCCATTCTGCTGCGCGGAGCCGACGTCAACCTCGCTACCGGCAGCGGCCCCGCCACGGTTGGATCGCTGCATGCTTTCGGCGCCTACAACAACCCGGTGTCGCTGGGAGATGACCCTTCGGCCTTGGCCTTTGACACCAACGGCAATCTGTACGTAACCGGCTACTATGGTGGCACAGTCAAAAAGTTCGCTGCCGGCAGCACCACGACTGCCGCGGTTTTGACCGGGTTGACCAATCCCGACGCGCTGGCCTTCGACGCCAGCGGGAATTTGTATGTTGCCAATTACGGCGCTGGAACCGTCAGCAAATTCACCGGCAGCAGCACCACCGCCAGCGTCACCCTCACGGGGCTGAGCGGCCCCGCCGCGCTGGCGTTTGACTCCTCGGGCGACCTGTACGTCGCCAACAAAACCGGCGGCACGGTCAGTATGTTCTTGCCCGGCGCCACGACGGCTTCCCTCGTGCTGCGCGGCATGAGCCAACCCGACGCTTTGGCGATCGACAGCAGCGGCAACATTTATGTGGCCGATTACAGTCAGGGTGAGGTGCTGAAGTTTGCTCCTGCGCAGACCGCCGCATCCCGTACGTATGGCCTGTACGAGCCTGATGCGTTGCTACTCGACACGCATGGCAACTTGTTTGTGGCGGAAAGCAGTTATTACATTTATGAACTTTCGGCCAGTTCCTTGAGTTACTCTGCCTACTTTTATGGGGTGTATGAACCGTACGGCATGGCGCTGGACTCGGCCGGCGACCTCTACGTGGCGGACTACAGTCAAGTCTATGAATTCACGCCCGGCACTCCCTCCCCGGTTGCGCACTACAGTGCGCCCTACGAGCCGCAGTACGTGGCGCTGGACAAAAATGGCAACCTGTTTGTAACCAGCCCCTACTATGGCTATGTCACGGAATTTCCGCTGTTGGCCGGTCCCGGCGGCGTGACCATTCGCTCGTCGGTCGAGTCGCGGCCAATCGAGATTGGCGGCACCAACAACGCCGCGGTGGCCGGCATCAACCTCACCAGTGCCGAACTGGCCCAGATTTCCACCACCTCGACGGGCACGGTCACCATCGGCGACTCCTTGCAGACGGGCAATATCACCTTTACCACCGCGACGCCGGCTACGACTGCCGGCGCCGCCGTCAATGTCGTCGAATCGTCATCGGGAGTCGGCGAAATTATCTTGGACGACAACTCCGGCGCCGGCACCGGGCTGACCGATGCCAGCGGCCCGGTAAGCCTGTCGCCCGGCACCGGCGGCGTGCTAACCACGCTCTATTCCACCGGTACGCCACTGGTGGCCGACGGCATCTCGCTCAGCGGCACGCTTACGGCAACACTCGCCTACGCTACCACGCCCGGCAGTCAGATCACGGTTGCCAACGACACAGCCACGCCTGCCAGCAGCAACCTGATCAGCGGCGCATTCTCGAACGCCGCTCAAGGCGGGAGCGTTGTGCTCAGCTATCTCGGCAATTCGTACCCGTTTGTCGCCAGTTACCGAGGCGGCGACGGCAACGACCTGATATTGACCGAGCCGATCTTCACGCTCGGGACCTCTGCCCTGGTTGAAGGCGCGAGCGCGGGCAGCGACACCGACATGCTCGGCATGACACCCGCCGGCGGCGCGTGGACCGCGAGCTCGAATAGCTCGTGGCTGCATGTCACCGGTGGCAATGCCAGTGGCACGGGCGCCAAGACCGTCGTCTTCAGTTTCGACGCCAACCCGGCCGCCAGCGCCCGTGCCGGCACGCTGACGATCGCCGGCCAGACGCTCACCGTGACCCAGGCGGGCACCAGCTATGTCGCCGCTAACTCGGTGACGACGCTGGTCGGATCGGGGCTGAACAATCCGATACCCGTCGCGGTGGACAGTTCCGGCAATGTGTACTTTGCGAATGCCAGCAGCGGTACGGTCCAGGAGTGGGTCGCGGCGACCAACTCCGTCGTGACCCTCGTCTCCTCGGGTCTGAGTAGTCCAAAAGGAGTTGCGGTCGATGCCTCCGGCAATGTGTATATCGCGGATCGGGACCACAATGCGATCAAGGAGTGGGTGGCGGCAACCAGCACGGTCATCACGAAAGTGTCGTCGGGGTTAAACAGTCCCATCGGCGTCGCGGTGGATAGCTCTGGCAATATTTACGTTTCGAATTATGCCGGCGATACGATCACCGAGTGGGTCGCGGCGACCAGCACTGTGATTTCGCTGGCCTCCGGGCTAAACGGTCCCGCGGGACTGTCGGTAGACGGTTCCGGCAACGTGTACTTCGCGGATTCAAACAATAACCTGGTCAAGGAGTGGGTGGCGGCGACCAATTCGGTCACGACGCTGATCTCGTCGGGGCTGAACCTTCCCCAAGACGTGGCGATCGACGGTTCCGGAAACTTGTACATCGCGGATTACAACAACAATGCAGTCAAGGAATGGGTGGCGGCCACCGGATCGGTCGTGACGCTGGTCTCCTCGGGGCTGCACCTTCCCACGGGTGTGGCAGTGGACAGTTCCGGCAACGTCTATATCGCGGATTCGGGTGACAACGCGATCAAAGAACTGACCCGCGCCTTCGTCGGGCCGGCGACCACGATTTTAGGGCCCGCCGCCGGCAGTGCCGCGGTGCAAGTGCTGCCGACCATCGAAAATCTGCTGAACCCGCTGGCTCCCACCAGCAACCAGTCCTGGCTGACGATCGGCACGACCGCCGGCGGCGTCATCAATTACTCGTTCACGGCGAACACGACGACCGCTGCCCGCACGGCCGATATCACGGTCCTCGGCCAACAGCTTGTCGTGACGCAGGCCGCGGCCACGTTTACGGACACCGGCGCCGCACTAAACATCGCGCTCAACAGCAGCCAGCAGGTTGCCATTACGAGCACGGGTACGAGCTACCAATTTGTGCTCAGCTCGGGCACCTGGACCGGCACCAACGACGCCAACGTCACCGGCAACGGCACCAGCACGCTTACAGTTACCAGCGCCGGCATCAGCGCCTTCACCGCGGGCATCTACGTGGTCGACACCGGCAGCAGCGGCGGCGATGCGGTGACTTTCGCTGACAGCCAGGCGTCGGGCTATTCGGATATCTTCAGCGTGACGCTTGCCGGCGCGACGCCCACCTTGAGCTTTAGCGGAGCGTCGATTTTCTCGGCATCGCTCACGGCATCCATTGCAGGAGCGATCGCGATCAACTCGGGCGCCAGCATCACCGGCGGTTCATCCCCGATCAGCCTGGCGTCGGTCGGAACCAATTCGAACCTCTCGATCCAAGGCAACGTGACAACGTCGGACGGCAACGTTCTGCTCCAGGCCACGGGTAACGTGACGGTGGGCATGAGCGCGACTGTCAACAGCAGCAGCGGCACGCTGACACTGGCCGCCGACGTGCAAAGCAGCGGCGCGGGTGACGATGGCACCGGCACGCTGTCGGTCGGCGCC
>DATCFX010001239.1:0-1037 GCA_036509275.1 Pirellulales bacterium
CCCTGGCATGGTTGTCAGGGCCTGGGTGGCAGGAAACGAGATCCGGCCGGCGGGAGCTTGTCGCGATCAGGCCGCCGCGCTCTGGTGTGCGGCGGCGCTGAGCGCGCGGATCTGGCTGGCGGCGTTCTTCAGCTCTTGATCGTGCAGCTGCGAGGCCACCTCGTCCTCCTCGGCCAGTGCCAGCAGGCCCCGGAACCGAAGCGGCTTTTCGAAGAATGCCAGGATGGCGTCGAGTGGGCCTTGCCCCTCTGCGACCGGGAGTGGGATCTGCGCGGCGAGACCCGGCCGGGTAGTGCGCGCCCATGCTGAAGGGGTCGAAACGCAGCGCCTGCTCGCGCTTGCCGGCCACGGCAACCACGATCGAGGGCCGTTTGATCTGGTCCGGCTCACGGCCGGCCAGCCGCCGGTCGGGGTGGAACAGAATTTCGAGATGCGGCCCGGCATCGATATGATGCCAACCGCTCCTGTCCTCGGGCATCGTCTGCTGCATCCGCGGTCGCTCCATCACGCACCTCCCTTTCAGAGCATCGTCGTCGGCCAGGCTATCATTCGCGGCGTGGATCGGCCGTATCCTTTATGCGTGGATTGCGCCAACCTTGCCGCCGTGCCGCAAATCGGCGGGCCTCCCGCATCGTCGGCAATGATGCGACCCGGTCAACCTCGCCGAAACCGGCCCCGACCCGGCACGCGCCGCCGTCACTGCAAGCCGTAGAATCCCATAGCACCACCAGCCAATACCTGGTGCCTCGCCTCGACGGACAACGGCCCGAGCCGCTCGCGGATCATCTGCGGCGCACCCGGGAAGAAGCCGTCCTGATGCGGATAATCGGTCGCCCACATGATCTTGTGCGGGCCGATATAGTCGGCGAGCACCGCGATGCTGTTTTCGACCGGCTCGAACGAGATCCAGCAGTTGCGCTGGAACAGCTCGCTCGGCCGCGTCTTCGGGGCGGTATCGTTGAACCCCAGATCGTCGAAATGCCGGTCCATGCGGTCGAGCCAAGGCGCGATCCAGCCGCCGCCCGATTCGAGGAACG
>DATCFX010001240.1:0-1131 GCA_036509275.1 Pirellulales bacterium
TGCCGGCTGTGAGTTCGGTCGCCTGGGCACGATCGGCCCGGGCCCGATCGTGGCGCCCCAGCGCCACGTTGCACAAACTCCGCTCGACATAAGCGGCGGCGAAACGCGGATCGATGTACAGCGCGCGATCCAACTCAGTCAAAGCGGCCTGCGGATTGCCCTGCAAGCGGTTCACTTGCGCACGGCCGAGCATGGCCGGGCAATGCTCCGGCTCCAGCGCGATCGCCGCAGTGAAATCGGCCTTGGACTGGTCCTGGTTGCCGAGCCGCAACCACGCAAAGCCGCGGTGACAGTAGGCATCGGCCAACCGCGGATTGAGCCGCAATGCCGCATCGTAATCCGCGATCGCCTGGTGCCATTCGCCACGGGCGACCCACAACCGAGCCCGCAGGCAATAGCCCCGGCTGGAGCCCGGCATCAGCTCGATCGCCCGTTCGTAATCCACCAGGGCCGCGTCGAACCGCTCGAGCCTGACGTAGATTTCGGCCCGCAGCAAAAACGCGTCGGCGTTGGCCGGCGCCAGGCGCAGCGCGGCGTTGGCGTCGGCCAAAGCGTCCTCAGTACGGCCCGCGTCGGCGTGAATGCGGGCGCGCTGGAGATAGCGATCTGCATCGCCCGGGAAGTCCTGCAGCTCTTGCTCCACTCGCGCCAATCGGGCTCGCCCGTCGTGCCCCGGCACACTGTCGTCAATGGCAGTCGAAGCGCTGGCCGGCACTACGGGGCCGTCCGCTGAATCGCCAACCAGCGCGATTCCCAGCCCCGTTTCCGTTGACGCCTGGGACTGCGAAACGTGAGTTGCGTTCGAATCAGGACCGGCATCGCTGGCCAGCGCCACAGACGCCTCCGATCGCGGATTCGGCGTTTTGGCCACAGTCCACTGCGGGGCGGCCTGGGCGACTGTCGCTGCGGGCAACCGCAGCGCCGTAGCCACGCAGTCCGGCGCTAGCGGCTGCGGCAGTTGCTCGACCGCTACGTCGGGCAGGGCCTCCAAGCCAACGCGGTTGTCCACGCCGAGAGGTTGGGCCAGCCGCACCGTCGGCTGAGCGGTCGCAACCTGTGCGACCTTGACGCCGGGCTTCGAACCGCCGATCTCGCCCGGCGAGTTTTGCGGCGGCGGTCCCTGCGCGACTC
>DATCFX010001241.1:0-20503 GCA_036509275.1 Pirellulales bacterium
AACTGACAACTGACAACTGACAACTGACAACTGACAACTGACAACGCCCGTCTCAGTATTCCTGGTGGACTTCGCTGTTCCAGTGATACAAGCTGCGGGCCGATGCCACGCGCTGAAACTCCTGCGGCCGATAATCGAAACCGGCCTGTTTCAGCAGTTCACCGACGTCGCCCAGGTCGCGCTCGGACATCGGCTCCACGCGCGCGTCGGCACCCAAGCCGTGCAGCGTGCCGCGGACGTAGATCACGGCCTCGTACAGCGAATCGCCCAGCCCGGCCGCGGCATCGCCGCAAACCACCAACCGGCCAGCTTGGGCCATGAAAGCCGAAACGTGACCCACGCTGCCGCCCACGACGATGTCGCAGCCTTTCATCGAAATGCCGCAGCGGCTGCTGGCGTCGCCGTCGATGACCAGCAGCCCGCCGTGGCCCGAAGCCCCCGCACACTCCGATGCATTGCCGCGGACGTGGACCCGGCCCGACATGATGTTTTCGGCCACGCTCCAGCCGACGTTGCCGTGGACAGTGACCCGCGCCCGCTTGTTCATGCCGGCCGTGAAATATCCGGCATGGCCGCGGATGTCTACGTCCACGTCGGCATCCAGCCCGACGGCAATGTTGTGGCGGCCGTCGGGGTGCAGGATGTCAACGCGGGCAATGCCCGAGCCGGGCAACTCGTGGTGCAGGTATTGATTCAACTCGCGCACGCCGAGCGTGGCCAGATCGAGCACCCGCGGGGCGGTCATACGTTCCATGAATAAATCACTTCCGGCAGCGGCTCGAAGATATTGGCCTGCGAGATGCCCGGCAAATGGGCCAGCGAGCGGAACTCCGACGAGATGGCGACGTAGGCGTCCGTTTCGGCCACCACGGCCGGCTTGCAGGCAAAGGCGTCGCGCACCAGCGTCAACTGCCGGCCATCAGCTACCAGCAAGGTATAAAATCCATCCATTTCCTCGACGGCCGCCTCCAATGCTTGGCGCACGTCGCTCGCGCCGCGCCGCAGATGCCATTCGATCAGCCGGCAGGCGGCCTCAGAGTCGTTGTCCGTTTCGAAGTGCAAACCCTCGGCCTCGAGCTTGCGACGGAGCATGTAGGGGTTCGAGAGCGAGCCGTTGTGAACCAGGCAAAAATCTTCGCCGGCCGTGAAGGGATGGGCATGCGCCGGCGAAACGGCCGACTCGGTGGCCATCCGCGTATGGCCCACGCAATGGCTCCCCTCCAGGTGCCCGAAATCGTAGCGCCGGGCGATCTCGGCCGGGTCGCCCGTGTCTTTGAACACGTCCAACTGTCGGCCGATGCCCAACAGCTCGACGCGCGGCCGAAAGGTGCCCAGGAATTCGCGGAGCCGCGCCGGCGAGACCGGGCTGGCCAACTCCGCATGGTTGTCCTGGACCGTAATCCGGCCGCTGCTGCCGGTTTGCGCTTCCAACTGCGACGCCAGTTGCGGCCAATCGGGCCGCTCGCCGGGAGCGAACAGGCTATAGCGCCGCAGGCCCTCGCCTAGCGGCTCGCCGAACACGCCCAGCCCGGCCGAATCGGGCCCGCGTTCAGCCATGCAAGCGAACATCGGCACGATCAGGCTGCCCAGCGTCTGCCGCTGGGCCGGATCGCGCACCAACAGGCCAATAATGCCGCACATGACAAACTTCCGTCGCTTAAAAGAATTCCAGGTACCGCGAGACTTCCCAGTGCGACACGTGCCGCTGGTACTCGATCCATTCCATGCGTTTGAGCTCGACGAATTCGGCCATGAAATCGGCTCCCAGCGCGTCGCCAAACAGCGGGTCGGCCTCCAGGGCCGTTAGCGCCTCGCCCAGCGATTGCGGCAGCACGCGCACGCCCCGCTCGAGCAACTCATCGAGCGGGATCGTGTAATGGTTGTAGTTGTGCGGTTCGCCGGGTTCCAGTTGCCGGTCGATGCCATCCAGCCCCGCGGCAATCACCGCGGCCGTGGCCAGGTAGGGATTTGCGCTCGAGTCGGCCAGCCGCAGCTCGAGCCGGCCCTGCGGCACGCGGACCATCGACGTGCGGTTGTTGTCGCCGTAAGAAATGAAGGCCGGGGCCCACGTCGCACCCGACAGCGAACGCCCGACCACCAGCCGCTTGTACGAGTTGACCGTCGGCGCCACCAGCGCGGCCAGTGCCGGGGCGTGCTCCAGCAATCCGCCCAGAAAATGATACGCCAGCGGCGACAGTCCCAGGCCGCGGCGGTCGCTCTTGTCGGCAAACAGGTTCCGCTCGGGCCGGGCTTGCTCGGCCAGCGACAGATGAATGTGCATGCCGCTGCCGGTTCGGTTCGAGAGCGGCTTGGGCATGAACGTGCAGACGTAGCCCAGCTCGCGGGCGATTTCGGCAGCCGCCATGCGAAAGAAGATCATGCGGTCGGCCGATACGATCGCGTCGGCGTAGGTGAAGTTGATTTCGAATTGCCCGTTGGCGTCCTCATGATCGATCTGGTAGACGTCAATGCCCACGGCGATCAGCGAGTCCACCAGCTTTTCCAGAAACGCCCGGCTGCGCGACAGCCCTTTGTAGTCGTAGCAGGGCTTGTCGAGCGTGTCGCTGGCATCGGCCGGGCACAAGCTGCCGTCGGCCGCTCGGACCATCAGCATGAACTCCGGCTCCAGTCCGGTGTTCAAAATCCAGCCGCGATCGGCCAGCCGCGCCGTCTGCCGCTGGAGCACAAAGCGCGTGTCCAGCGGCCAAGGCTCGCCGTGGACGTGGCCGTTGCACACGATGCGGGCGTAGCCCGGCTGCCAGGGCACGAGTGAGAGCGTGCTCACGTCGCCGACGGCCATGTAGTCCGGATCGTGCGGCTGCTGGCCCAGTCCCCAGACGGCAAAACCCGCGAAGCCCGCCCCCTCTGCCAGGATGTCGCGAAAATGGCCGACCGGCACGGCCTTGGTCTTTGCCACACCGTGGATATCGACAAACTGCGCCAGCACCAGCTTCACCTGGTGCTCTTCCAGAAACGCCACCGCTTCTTCGGGAGTCATGCCGATTTCCTCTCTGGCCTATTGTGTCGGGCCGCAACCTGCGAGCTCGGGATAGGATCGGCCGAAAAATAACTTCTCCGCAACTCCTCTCCCCTTGCGGGAGAGGGCAGGGTGAGGGGCCGGGAAAAACCGAAGTTATTTTTCGGCCGATCCATACACGCTGGCCAAGCCGACAGGCCCGCCCCCCAGTTCGCTGACGATTTCCTCCAGCGTATGCCAAAGATATGCGCCTTGCGTCCCCTCGGTCGAGATTTCCAACACCCGCCTGCCGCCCAGCGACCGGGCCAGCACCGTACACGACACACCAGCGATGCGCGTCATCACCGCCGGGTCATTCGGTTCGCCACTGGAAAAGACAGTGGAAAAATCGTACGCGCTCGCATGCCGCAAGGCCTCGACGGCCCGCGCGCCCATCAGGGCAATGATCGCATCCTGCCGCGGTACGCGATACACGCCGCTGCCGGCCTGCGCCAGCGCGGTTTCGAGCTGCCCGACGCGCTCGTCGCCGGGCGGGCCTTCCACCAGAAACTCGCTGGCCCCCGTGCGAGCCACCCATCCGCCGCCCTCGACTGACGACACCGCCAACTCCCGATCCGGCACCGGCCAGCCTTGCGATGCCAGGAATTCGCCGGCCCCCGGGCCTTTGGCCACGACGCGCGGCAGGCAGCTTAGATCGGCGATGGCCAACACTTCTGCGGTGGCGGCCTCGGCGGCCGGGTCCCGGTAGAAGTTCTTAACCGGCATGTTGCCAATTTCGGTCCACCGTTGCGGCAGTTGAGAGATGGGACTGATGCGAAGCGGCAGGCCGGCCAGCGGTGGGGCGTCAACCCGAGGATGCTCGGCCGTTGGCTCCTCGGTCTGCCGCACATTTTTCGGATCATAAAACGGCGTGTCCACAACCATGGCCGCCACGAGCGAGCCATCGTCGATCCGGATATTAAAGCGCGTGCCCGGCGCGGACGCATCGGGCGGGACAAAGGCCAGGCCAATCACGCGGCCCAGCGTGGGGCTATGCGTGATCGAAGTTACGCGGCCGCGGATCTTGTCGCCGGCGACGATCAGGTGGCATTCGTTGGGGATGCTCGGCGAGCCGGCCGGAAAATCCTGCTCGAGCATGAAGCCCACCAGCAGCCGCTTGAGCGGATGCGTCCGCAACACGGCCAGGCTGCGCTGGCCGATGAACAGCGGCTTCGCGGCCTTGAGCGCCCAAGCCATGTTGGCTTCCAGCGGATGCGTCAGGCCGTCGGTATCCTGGCTGACGATGATGTGCGCCTTTTCCAACCGCAACACTCGCTGGGCCTCGACACCAAAGGGACGCACGCCCGCCGTGCGGCCGGCCTCGGCGATGGCGTCCCACACGCGCGGGGCACTGAACGCCGGCACGTGGATTTCGCAGCCCCATTCGCCCACGAAGCCGACTCGCAGCAGCCGCGCCGGCACGTCGGCCACGCGGCCTTCGCGCACCGCCAGGTACGGCATGTTCGCCGGCGATAGATCCACGTCGGCGAGCGATTGCAAAATCGCCCGCGCCGCCGGGCCGGCCAGGTTGATCGCGCCCAAGTGGCCGGTGACATTGGCCAGCACCACGTCCAGGTCCCAGATCATGGCCCAGCGCTGCAACTCGCGATAGACGCCGGCCGAGGCCGTGGTGGTGGTCGTGAGATAATAGCGGTCGTCGGCCAGCCGGGCCACCAGGCCATCGTCGATGATTATGCCCGACTCGTCGCAGGCCAGGCCATAACGCGCGGTGCCGGCTTTCATGTTCTTGAAGCGGCCGGTATAAATCCGCTCGATCAACTCGCCGGCATCCGGTCCGCTGACGAGCAGCTTGCCCAGCGTGCCGACGTCGATCATGCCGGCCCGCTGCCGCACGGCCCGCACTTCGTCGCAAATCGTGTGCTGCGGCAACTGGCCTTCGACGGCGTAATACGCGGGCCGCCGCCACTGGCCGGCCGGCATGAAGACCGCGCCGGCTGCCGCATGCCGCGCGTCGAGCGAGGTTTGGCTGTGCGGATGAAACCCCCGGCCGGCCAACTGCGCCAGCGGCACCGGATGAAAAAACGGCCTCGCCCGGGTCATGCCGGTTTCGGGCACCGTGCGGCCGGTGGCGCGAGCCAGCACGCGGACGGTAATCAGATTGGCCAGCTTGCCCTGGCTGGGCCCCATGCCGAATGTCGAGTACCGCTTCAACAACTCGACCTGGTCAAAACCTTCCTGCGCCGCGTTGATCACGTCCTTGTACTGCACGTCTTCGTCCAGATCGAGAAAGCACTTGGCCGCCGGATCGGGAAACACCGGGTAAGCATGATTGGCCGCCGGCCCGGACTGCCGGCTGCGCTCCGGCACCGGCTCTTTGCGCAATCCGAGCGCCACTGCCGCGGCCAGGCCCTGCCGCCGGCCGTCTTCCACGGTTTCGGCCACCGTTTGGCAGCCACTGAGCCCGCCGGCTGCAAACAGCCTCGGCGGAGCCGTGTCGGGAACGTACTGCTCGAGTTCGACGTCCCAGCCCATGCGGCCGCCTGCCTGGTAAAACAAGCTATCGGCCGGCGCGTAGCCCACGCTCATCGCCACGCCATCGGCCGGCAGTTCGAAACCGCCCGACTCAGGCCGCCCCTCGGCATCCAGCTTCGCCACGCGCACGCCGCGAATCGTGCGTTTGCCCGGCCCGGGCAGCGCCCGCGTGATCGCATGGCCGGCGTAGATATTAATGCCGGCCTGCCGGACTTGCTCCGCCAGCGGGCCCGGTTCGCCTTCGGGTCGCAAGTCGACCAGCGTCAGCGCCACGCCGGCTTGCACCAGATCGAGCGCGGCCCGATAGCCGGCCGCATTGGCCGCCAGCAGCGCGGCCCGCTCGAAAGGGCGAACCGCGAACTGATGCACCAGCCGCTGCGCCGCCGTGGCCAGCATCACGCCGGGCAAATCGTTGTTGCCGAACACGGCCGGTTGCTCGAAACATCCCGTGGCCATGATTACGCTGCGGGCCCGCACTTTGGTCAGCCGCTGGCGATCGACCAGCGCCACCCAATGATCGGCATAGCAGCCGGCAGCCACGGTCGAAGTGCGGATTTCCAAGCCCGGCGTGCGGGCGGCCTCAGCCAGCAGCGACTCGCGCGTCTGCCGGGCCGTGCTGTCGGTGGCCCATTGATAGTTCAGGCTGCCGCCCGGTCGCGGCTGCTCGTCGACGACCACGACCTTCGCCCCACTACCCGCCGCGGCAATCGCCGCCGCCAGGCCAGCCGGGCCGGCGCCGATCACCAGCACGTCGCAAAAATCGAACACGCTGGCCGCATGCTCGCGCTGCCGCGAGGGATCGATTCGCCCCAGGCCCGCCACCTGCCGCAAACGCCGCTCATAAAACGGAAACAGCCGACGCGGGCGATGGAAGGCCTTGTAATAAAAGCCGACGGGCATGAGTTTGCCGAAGCGGTCGGCGATGCGCAGCAGGTCGCGCCGCAAGCTGCCGACCGTGTTGACCGCGGCCAGGTCCGCCCCGGCCCACAGCGGGGTGGTGTCGCCGCGAATGTTCGTGGCCGTGCGGCCTTCGAGCATCACGTTCACGTCGTGATTGGCAAGGCTGTAGATGCCGCGCGGGCGGTGGTATTTGAAGCTGCGGCCCAGCAGCCGGACGCCGCTGGCCGCCAGGGCGCTGGAGATGGTATCCCCCTCGAAGCCGGCATAGCGGCCGCCTTCGAAGCGGAATTCCAGCGGGCGGCTGCGGTCGATCCACTCGCCGGGCTGCGGCGGAAGTCGCTGACTCATGGCGATTGCACCGTCCGGAGAGATGGCGGCCTGTCGGCATACAGGTAGGTGCGCAGGAACTGGTCGCTCACGTTGTCGCGCTGGGCGATGAACCAAGTGCCGCTGGCCAGGTGATACCACCATTCCTCATGTACGCCCGGCTCGCCGCGGCGATTGAACACGTAATCGGCCCACTGGGCATCGCTGGCCGCAGCCGGGTCCGGCATCGGCCGCACTTCGCCGCCATACACAAACTCAGACAGCGGCCGCGGGCCATTGATCGGGCAGGTGAGGAGCTTCATGGCGATTCCAAAAAATGATGAAGTAGGAATGATGAATGATGAATGGAGGAAACGAAGTCGCGAGCTTTGCTCGCGAGCTGCCTTCGTGATTCATCATTCATCATTCCTACTTCCTACTTTCTTTCAGTGTCCCACCGACGCCGCGCCCTTCTCGCCGACGAGGGAGAATTGCTCGAAGCGTGAGAGATTAAATGGTCGGATCAACTCGTGGTTGGCGTCCTTGGCCAGCGTGTAGGCCATCGTCGTGCCGCAGACGGGCGTGGCCTTGAAGCCCCAGGTACCCCAGCCGGCGTCGAGATAAAAGCCGCGCACGGGCGTGGTGCCCATGATCGGCGAAAAATCGGGCGTCATGTCCGACATGCCGCCCCATTGGCGATTGACTTTGATGTCCGAGAGAAACGGGAACAGTTCGAGCAAGTGGCCGGCCAGCCCTTCGACAAAGTCGAGCGTCGAGCGCTCGGAGTGCAATTCGTACGGATCGAGCGCCGCGCCCATCACCAACTCGCCCCGCGACGATTGGCTGACATAGAGGTGCAAATTCGCCGAGACGACAATGCTATCGAGCCACGGCTTGAGTGGTTCGGTGACGCAGGCCTGCAAGGGCTGGATCACCAGCGGCGTGCGCAGGCCGACCAGGCGCGTGATTCGCGGCGTGTAGCCGGCCACGGCCGAGAGCACGCGGCCGGTGGCGACGAACCCGCGGCTGGTGTGTACTCCGGCCACTGCGCCGTCGCGAACTTCGATGCCAGTCACGGCCGTCTGCTGGTGGATTTCCACGCCGCGGCGATCGGCTTCGCGGGCGTAGGCCCAGGCCACGGCATCGTGCCGGACGATCGCACCGGGCGGATGATACAGCGCACCGACGATCGACTGCCCCCCGCAATCGATGTCGATGTACGGGCAAATCGCTTGAATCTCGCGCGGCGTGATGACGTAGCTATTCACGCCCAGGTGCTTGTTCACCTCGGCCCGCCAACGCATCGTGCGCAGCGTGCTCTCCGTATGGGCCAGCGTAAAGTGTCCACGCTCGCTGTAAAACAAGTTGTAGTCCAGGTCACGCGACAGGTCGGCGAACAGCCGCAGGCTCTCCTGGTAGAACTTGACGCCTTCTTCCGTGAGATAGTTGGCGCGGACGATGGCCGTGTTGCGGCCCGTATTGCCTCCGCCCAGGTAGCCCTTGTCGAGCACCGCGACGTTGGTCATGCCGTAATCGCGGGCCAGGTAATACGCGGCCGCCAGCCCGTGACCGCCGGCGCCAATGATCACCGCGTCGTAGCGATCGCGCAGCCGCTCGGGCTGGCGAAACATGCGCGGCTCGTTGTACCGCTTGCTCAAGGCGAATCGCAGCAGCCGGTAGGGCATGGCGGGGAGCGGGTGGGAAGGTCGTTCGCGTCTGAAGCAGTCAGCCAGTTATAGCAGCCGGCACGCGGCGATCAAGGCAACCGGGCGAATCGAATCGCGCTGCTTAGGATCGAACGAAAAATAACTTCTCCGCGACCCCTCTCCCCTTGCGGGAGAGGGCAGGGTGAGGGGCCGGGAAAAACCGAAGTTATTTTTCGTTCGATCCTTACTTCTGCACGTCGAGCTTTTTTCCCGCCGCCGCTGCACAAGCCTTCGCCACAGCGGCGAAATCTTCCTTGCCATGCCCCTGGACCACGGCGGCCACGTATTGCTCCAGTGCGGCGGCGGCCGTGGGCGAGGGGACGTTCAATCGCGCCGCCAGCTCGACGGCCAAGCCCATGTCCTTGCGCATCAGCTCGCACATGAAGCCGGGTTGATAGTTGCCGGCCAGGATGAACTTCTTTCCCCTGGCCGCAAGCACCGCCGAGGCGGCGCTGGACTGGCCCATCACGTCGATCAGTTGCTCCAGATCGACGCCGGCCGCGTGGGCTGCGACAAACGCCTCGCCCAAGAGCGTCATGATGCCGCCGGCCACCATTTGATTCAGCAGCTTGACCGTCTGGCCCGCTCCGACCGGCCCGACATGAAAGATATGTTTGCCCATCGCATCGAGCACCGGCCGGATGCGCCTGAGATCCTCGGCCGAGCCGCCGGCCATGATCGCCAGCGTGGCCGACTCGGCCCCCCAAGGACCGCCCGAGACCGGCGCATCGACAAACGCCATGCCCAGCGGCGCCAGCCGCTCGGCCACTTCCCGCGCCGTGGCCGGGCTGACCGTGCTCATGTCGATCAGCAGCTTGCCGCCGGCCGCACCTTCGGTAATCCCCTGCGGCCCCCACACGACTTCTTTCAACTGCGCATCAGCCGTGACGATCGTGATGACGATCCCGGCCGCGTCAGCAACTTCGCAGATGGTTGCCGCGCGCTTCGCGCCCAGTCCGGCGAACTCGTCGGCCACCTCCGCCCGGCGTGCAAAAAACACCAGCGGAAATCCCGCCTTGATCAAATTCCGGGCCATCGGCCGCCCCATCGTCCCCAAGCCCACAAAGCCGATCGTTTCGTTAGCGTGTGTCATCGTAGAAAAAGAAGGCTGGAGAGTCGGCAGCGCACCCTGTGTTTGGCGTTTTGAAATTATAAACCGGAGTGCCCTGTTTTTTCGCCGCCTGTTTTCATCGCGAGGTCGCTCTTGCCGCTATTGCGGCGCTCGCAAAGGGTTTGCAAATTTTCCACGACGGTTTCGCCCCCGCCAGACCAAGGCACGACATGGTCGACAACCAACACCGCGCCGGGCGTCAGGGCGGGGTTAGCGCCGCAGATACAGCATTTGAAATCATCCCTCCGCATCACCAAGAACCTCATGCGCCAATTAACTGTCCTTGAGGTTTTGCGGCGTGAGGCTGCAGCAACAGGCGACGTGCGGGCGGCGTTCTCAATCGGTGCATCTTCCAATCGGTCCGGCCCGTCGTTCTCGAACGAGGCCACGAATGCCTCGAGAGCCTTCCTCAGCGAGCCAAACCGCCGTGCATAGCAACTGGCGGAATAATTTGAGAGTGGCTTGGCGAAGTCATCTTTCTTGGGCTGCCGCCCCAACGACTCCCAAAGCCGCTCGAGGTTCTCGAGTGGTTGCTCGTCGGATGCGCGCTTGTTAGGCGAAACCGTCGGAATGCCCGCCCGCTCAGTCGCAGCCTCCCACGACCCGCAACCGCGTACGATGAGCGACACGGAGAACTTGCCGGAGCGCTCGTACTCCGGCTCCGTCAGGGTCGTGACACCAAGCTCATTGGCCGCTCGTCTGATGTCCGCTATGCAGTCCTCCGCGGTCGCGTCGTAGTTTCGGATTCTTCTCAACCCAGCGAGGTCATGTGCCTTGCACCATGACCCGAAACGCTTCTGAAGAGTGGAGGCGCAGAATCTTCCGCGCCCGTTGTACTCGTCCTTGGTGACGTAGCTCTTGCCGAGCGAATCCGCCACGGCGCGCAGATCATCAAGGAGAACATCGTCGCCCGCGTCCCGGTTATACGGCTCAAGCTCAAACTTCATTCGTTTTTCCCGCGGACGGGCTCAATAATTCCCGGTCGGTTTGCGCGAGTGCCGGCGCCAAGGTTCGTGTCGATCCTTGGGTCAGGAATCGCATGGTCTGCATTCCGCGTCGCAAACCAGAGTATACCGATTCAGCTCATCAAAAAAACGCGCCAGATTGCCTGTCGCGCTATATGGGGGTCGGAACCCTACTGGCCGAATTGTCGCACGTACTCTCGCGCAATCGCCTCCAACGGGTCGGGGGCGCCGAGGAACACCCCAACTGTCGATTGATCCCAAGAAGCACCAACCATCGACCGCGAAGGATTGATCGTCTTCGCCCCGGAGGGGCCGAAAGTCGTTAGCCAGGGGCATGAGCCCCTGGACGCTCGGCTCGGAAATACAGGCAGCCCCGCAGGGGCGCCAGTAGTTTTCTGTCGCCCCTGCGGGGCTAGGAGACATAACGTCGCACGTGCTCCCAGGGGCTCACGCCCCTGGCTAACGACTTCCGCCCCTTCGGGGCTCATCGGCATTTTTCCATCGACATCCGGGACGCTCGCACTCAATCGAGGCTTCCGCGACCACTACGTCGCAGCGCGTTTTTGCGCAGACTCCCGAGGCAACTGCTCTTGGGCCGCTGGAGATGGTAAGCTGAATGGCACGCGATGTGAAACCTTTTTCGCCGAGAAGCGAGCCCATGTCACGCATCTTTTTTCTGACTTTGTTTGCAGTCGGACTTTTGTCGGCAGTTAGTCTGGCCGAGGACCAGCCGGCTAAGGAAAAACCCGCTGATGATGCTCCGCCGGCGTGGGTGGCGAAGATCGCGGCGGCGGCCAGGCCGTCGGTGGTGGTGATTACGGTTAGCGGACGCGATGGATCGGAAGCCGGCATCGGCACGGGCTTCATTGTGCGCGCCGATGGGCTGGTGGCCACGAATCTGCACGTGATCGGCGAAGCGCGGCCGATCGCCGTGCGCACTTTCGATGGCCGCAGCCATGAGGTGATTGCCATCGAGGCGGCCGATCGCTCGCTGGATCTGGCGCTGGTGCGGATCGCGACCAAGGGCTTGCCGGCCCTGGCGCTGGGCAATTCAGACAAGCTCAAGCAGGGCGATCCGGTCGCGGCCTTGGGCAACCCGCTCGGGCTGGAGCACAGCATCGTGGCGGGCGTGGTTTCCGGCAGCCGGCAGATCGACGGCGTGCCGATGATCCAACTGGCCATGCCCATCGAGCCGGGCAATAGTGGCGGGCCGGTGTTGGACACGGCCGGCCGCGTGCAAGGCATTACTACGCTCAAAAGTGCCGTGACCGACAATCTGGGCTTCGCCGTGAAGATCAACGCGCTCAAGCCGCTGTTGGAAAAGCCCAATCCGGTGCCAATCGCCCGTTGGCTGACGATCGGCGCTCTCGATCCCGATCAATGGATCACGCGCTTCGGAGCACGCTGGCGGCAACGGGCCGGGCGCATTCTGGTGGAAGGCTCGGGCGATGGCTTCGGCGGCCGTGCGCTGTGCCTGGCGAAACAGCAGCCGCCGGTGGGGGCTTTCGAGCTGTCGGTGGCGGTCAAGCTCGACGACGAGGGCGGAGCGGCCGGATTGGTGTTCGGCTCCGATGGCCGCGACCGGCACTTCGGCTTTTATCCCAGCGCGGGCCATCTGCGGCTGACGCGCTTCGACGGGCCGGATGTGTTTTCCTGGCACGTGCTGCGCGAGGAAACGAGCCCGGCCTATCGAGCCGGCGATTGGAACGTGCTGAAGGTTCGCGTCGAGCCGGCCAAGGCCATTCGCTGCTGGGTCAACGACCAGTTCCTGCTGGAAGAGCCGCTGGAAGCAGCCGATGCCGAGTTGATCGCCGGCAGCGTCGGGCTGGCCAAGTTTCGCGACACCCGGGCCGAGTTCCGGCATTTCGCGCTCTCCGCCAAATTGCCTCCAACCGGCACTTCGGCCGAAGTCGCGGCGCGGATTGCCCGGGCAATCGACCGGCTGCCGACGTCCGAACCGCTGGGAACTTCGGCGCTGGCCGATTTGCGCAGCGAGCCGGCCGAGGCTGCCGTCGCGGCACTGCGGCGCAAGGCTGATGCGCTGGACGAGCGGGCGGCCCAATTGCGTGCCCTGGCGGCCCGCGTACATGAGCAGGCCACCACGCGGCGGCTGGCGGTCATCATGGCCCAGCCGGAAGACAAGATCGACCTGGTCGAAGCGGCGCTGTGGATCGCGCGGCTCGATAACGACGATCTCGACGTCGACGCCTACCGGCAGCAGGTGGATCGGATGGCCCGCGAGATTCGCGGCTCGCTCAAACCGAAGGCTGGCGCCGATGCCCGCCGCGCCGCGTTGGACCATTACCTGTTCACCCAGCACGGTTTTCATGGCAGCCGCGGCAACTACTACAACCAGGCCAATAGCTATCTGAACGAGGTGCTCGACGATCGCGAAGGCCTGCCGATTACGCTGGCCATTTTGTATGTCGAACTGGGGCGGCGGCTGGACTTGAAGGTCGAAGGCCTGGGGCTGCCCGGCCATTTCATGGTGCGCTCGACGGGCGACAAAGGCGAGCCGCATTTCATCGACGTGTTCGACGGCGGCCGCGTGCTCAATCGCCAGCAGGTGGCGGAAAAGGTGCTGGACACCGGCGGGGTGGAACTGCGGGACGAACACTTGCAGCCGATCGCCAAGCGGGCGATGATTACGCGGCTGCTGCGCAACCTGATGGGCATTGCCGAGCGCGGGCACGACACGCCGGCCGTGCTGCGTTATGCCGACGCCATCGTGGCCGCCGATCCCGACGCCGCGACCGAACGGCTGATCCGCGCGGTGCTGTTGGCCCGCGCCCATCGCCCGGCCGAAGCCCAAGTCGATACCGCCTGGCTGCTCGAGCACCTGCCGGAAGGCATCGACACCGAGCGCGTGCAGCAATTGCACGAGTTGATCCAAGCGGAGATCGACAAGTAACATGTTCGACCGGCCGCGGGAAGAAAGTGCGACGCTCAATCGCCAGGTACTGGCCTATATCCAGCACGCGGCCGAGCACGGCCTGTACGAAATTCGCGGGCTGGGGGCCAAGCGGGCGGTCCCTTCGTTCGACGACCTGGTATTCCTCACCGCTTCGCTGTCGCGCTACCCGCTCGAAGGCTATCGCGAACGCTGCACGACCAAGACGCTCTTGGGCACGCGGCACGCCAAGCGGCCGGTCGAACTGGAGATTCCGATCACAGTGGCCGGCATGAGCTTTGGCGCCCTCTCGGCCACGGCCAAAGAAGCCATCGGCCGGGCCGCCACCGCACTGGGCACCTCGACCACGACCGGCGACGGCGGCATGACGCCCGAGGAGCGGCAATCGAGCAAAACACTCGTCTACCAGTGCCTCCCCTCGCGCTACGGCTTCAATCCCGACGATTTGCGCCAGGCCGACGCCATCGAGATTGTCATCGGGCAGGGGGCCAAGCCAGGCGGCGGCGGCATGCTGCTGGGGCAGAAAATCAGCCCGCGCGTGGCAGCCATGCGGACGCTGCCCGAGGGCATCGATCAGCGTTCGGCCTGCCGGCATCCCGACTGGACCGGCCCGGACGATCTGGCGATCAAGATTCTCGAGCTGCGCGAGATCACCGATTGGCAAGTGCCGATTTACGTTAAGATCGGCGCGTCGCGCGTGCCCAGCGACGTGAAGCTGGCCGTCAAGAGCGGGGCCGACGTGGTGGTGCTCGACGGCATGCAAGGCGGCACGGCCGCTACGCAGCAGGTATTTATCGAGCACGCCGGCATTCCAACACTGCCGGCCCTGCGCCAGGCGGTCGAGGCGTTGGAAGAGTTGCACGTGAAGGGGCAGGTGCAACTCGTAATTTCCGGCGGCATTCGCACCGGCGCCGACGCGGCCAAGGCACTGGCGATGGGGGCCGATGCCGTGTCGATCGGCCAAGGCGTGCTCGTGGCGCTCAACTGCAATCGCAGCACCTACGATGCTGACGGCGGCCAGGCCGATGCCACGGACGACTACCGCCGCTTGGGGACCGAGCCCGGCTTTTGTCATCATTGCCACACGGGCCAGTGCCCGGTGGGCGTGACGACGCAAGACCCGCAGCTTGAATTGCGTCTCTCGGCCGAAGCCGGCGCGCGGCGGCTCAAGAACTACATCAGCGTGATGAACATGGAGCTGACGACGCTGGCCCGGGCCTGCGGCAAATCGAACGTGCATCACCTGGAGCGCGAAGATCTCGTGGCCCTGACCATCGAGGCCGCCGCCATGGCCGGAGTGCCGCTGGCCGGAACAAGCTGGATACCGGGGAAGTGAAAACAATGATGAATGATGAATGCGGAATGATGAATGGAAGAGGGGCAGCCCTGCGCTCATTCTTTGTCACTCATCACTCATCACTTACTTCGGCTTCGTTCCGGAATCCAAGGGCTCGATCAAGCGTAGGCCTTTGGCTTTCAGCGCGCGATAGATGTCGGGCAGGTCGAAGTGCTTGAGTACGCCGGGGATGAAGGCGGAGAGGGGCCATTTGTAGAGTTCGGCTGAGGCGATGGCCTGGTAGGAATCGAGCGGCTGCTTGAGCGTGACTTGGGCCACGGCCGGATGCAGCAGCGCGGCGAACGCGGCGGGAATCGCGCCGTAGCCCTTGCCGACCAGATGGAGGTCGGCATGGCCAAAGCTCGTGATCCAATCGATGACCGCCAGCACGTCGTGCGTGCGGCGGCCGGCATAAGGCCGGTCGAGCATGTTGGAATAGGCCGCGTACATGTAGTCCGAGCCGTAGTGCGAAGCATATTGGTTTTCGCCGCACGTATTGGGGCGCGATTCGCCCAGCCCGCGCACATCGCAGGTGTAGATCGCTCGTTCTGGATCGGCCAGCAATTCTTTCAGCAGCGGCTCGTTGCGCAGTTCGGCATCGCTCGAATCGTGAGCGACGTACAAGACGGCCCGGCTTTTGGCACGCGGCGGGCGGCTGTACGAAATGGCGGCCGTCGGCCGGTAGACGAAAGCCTGGATGCCGGGTTCGGTTTCCACGGCAAAGATCGAGACAAACGACCGCGGATAACCACGAGCCCGCTGTGCTCGCAGGATGCGGTAGCCAGGCACGTGCTTGCGATCCGGCAGACGCAGGATGTCGCGCACGACTTGCTTGAGGGCCTCGCCGCTGACGGCGCTGCGTGTGCTGGCCAGTTTGTCGGCCGTTTCGTGCGTAAAGGAATAGACCGGCCGGCTTTTGAGTTCGACCACCTGGCCACTTTTCGTACACCTCAGCGTCTGCTCGTCTTCCAGCTTGATCGGCGGTTCGGTCGCTGAGTGGTCCAGGCCCGAGGCACGGTTGAAGCAGGCGTACATCGCCTCGCGCGCGTCCTGGCTGTAGCCGTGTGGCCCGGGTCCGACGAATAATTCTGCGGCGTCCGGGGCGCCGAGCAATGTGTAGATGTGCTTCAGCCGCTGGTGGGCCTCGATCGTGCCGCGGATGTCGAAGGCGTCCTGCTCCTGCCCCAGGATCACGCAGGGATTCGGGGCCATGGCCGCCAGGAAGTCGACCTCGTCCAGGCCCAGGGCAATTGCCCGCGGCGGACACTGCTCGCTGTCGCTGGCGTATTCATTTTCCAAGTTGCGGCGAAAGGTCGTGAGAAACGAACTGGGAGCGGCCATCGTGAACCGCCGATCGACGCCGGCCAGCCAGGTGCTCATGGTGCCTCCGCCCGAGCTGCCGGTGACGCCCAGATGCCGCTGGTCAACCTCCTCGCGGGTGAGCAGGTAGTCCAGAGCCCGCATGCCGTCCCAGGCGCGCCAGGCGCCGAAAAACTCGCCCACCAACGACTGCTGGTTGCCGACGGACAGATGTTCTCCGGTGCCGGGATAAATCCGGCTCTTGAGATGTTCGTCGGGCAGTTGCAGCCGCTCGCCTTGGCCGATGGGGTCGAAAATCAGCACCACGTAGCCCTGCCGCACGAGCCCCTGGGCGAACGACTGATACGTGGGCCAGGCCTTGCCGTTGGGCGAATGGCCGCACACGCCCACCACGGCCGGCCCGGCGTGCTGCTGCTTGGGCAAGTACAGGTTGCCGGTGACAAAGAACTTCGGGCGGCTTTCGAAGATCAGGTTCTCGATGCGGTAGCCGTCGCGCTGCACGACGCCGGTGATTTGCGGATTGAGCGGCGTCCGCTCGGGCCAAGGCCCGAAGCTGGCATCAATCTTTGCCCGCACCCGCCGAACGTAGGCTTCGGCTGCGGCCTTGGTGTCCAAGTTCGCCTGCCGCTGGATCAAGCGGTGCTCGTACTTGCGGACTTCGCGCACCATGTACTCCTGCACCATCCTTGGGGCACGGTTGAGTGGCGCGTACTCCCTAACGTCGGAGTCGGCCGCGAGCAGTCGCCCCGCGTAGATACTGTCGGCGTAGAGGGCGGCGGCTGCGGCAGCCGAGCGCGTCAACCAGCAGCGGCGCGAAATGGCGGTGCGTGTCATCAGTGGGCGTTCCGGGCGGGAGAGCAAGGCGGCGGTTGCAACGCTGCCCGGAGCATAAGTCGCACCAGCGGCAATTGCCAGCATTTCGGTGTGCCGTATCATGAAGCGGCCGAGCTCGGCGAACGGCGAGGCCTGTTTTTCTGTCCAAAGACGATAGCCGCATGACAAATTCCCGGTACGAATACGACGTGGTGGTGATCGGCGCGGGGCATGCCGGCACGGAGGCGGCTGCGGCGGCGGCGCGGTTGGGGGCGCGCACGGCGCTGCTGACCACGAATCTGGATACGGTCGGGCAGATGAGCTGCAACCCGGCCATCGGCGGCGTGGCCAAGGGGCAGATCGTGCGCGAGGTCGACGCGCTGGGCGGCATCATGGGTCGGGCGATCGATGCTACCGGCCTGCAATTTCGCCTGCTCAACCGCAGCAAGGGGGCCGCCATGCACAGCCCCCGCGCCCAGGCCGACAAAAAAGCCTATCAGCAGGAAATCAAGCGACTGATCGAGTCGCAGCCGAATCTTTCGCTGCGCCAGGAAGTGGTCGAAGACATCCTGGTCGAGCCGGGCGAGCCCAGGCCGCGGATTGTGGGCGTGGCTGTGCGCGGCGGAGCGATTTACCGCGCGGACAGCGTGGTGATTACCACCGGCACTTTTTTGCAAGCATTGATGCACACCGGCGAAATGCGCTCGCCGGGCGGCAGGGCAGGGGAGGGGACCACCGCCGGCATCAGCGGGGCGCTCGTGCGGCTGGGATTTCGGCTGGCCCGCTTCAAGACCGGCACGCCGCCCCGGCTTAACGGCCGCACGATCGACTACGAGCGCACCGAGCGCCAGCCGGGCGACGAAGTGCCGCAGCCGTTTTCGTTTCTCAACGATCACATTGCTAGCGAGCAGTTGCCGTGCTGGATCACGTATACCAACGAGGCCGTCCACGAATTGATCCGCGCTAACCTGCACCGGGCGCCAATGTACTCGGGCCAAATCAATTCCAGCGGCCCGCGGTATTGTCCGTCGATCGAGGACAAGGTGGTGCGGTTTGCCGAGAAGAGCCAGCACCAGTTGTTCCTCGAACCGGAGGGGCGGCAGACGCACGAAGTTTATGTCAACGGCGTGTCCACCAGCCTGCCGCGCGACGTGCAGGACGCGATGTTCCGGCTGGTGCCCGGGCTGGAGCGGGCCGAAATCATGCGCTACGGATACGCAGTGGAGTACGACTATTCGCCCCCCGAACAGCTCGATCCGAGTTTGGAAAGCAAGCCGGTGGCCGGCCTGTATCTGGCCGGACAGATCAACGGCACGACCGGTTACGAAGAAGCCGCGGCTCAAGGGCTGGTGGCCGGAGCCAATGCGGCGCTGGCACTTGCCGGTAAGCCGCCTGTGGTGATCGAGCGCGACCAGGCCTACATCGGCGTGCTGATCGACGACCTGGTGACGCGCGGCGTCGACGAGCCTTACCGCATGTTCACCAGTCGCGCCGAATACCGCCTCTTGCTGCGCCACGACAATGCCGATCGACGGCTCACGCCGCTGGCTCATCGGCTGGGGCTGGTTGATGAAGTGCGCTGGCAGCGCTGTTCAGATAAGGAGGCCGCGATCGGCCAGGCCAACCAACTGTTGGAGTCGACGCGCGTGGAGCAGCTTTCGCTATCGAAGCTGTTGCGTCGTCCGGAAACTACCTGGCCGGAAGTCGTGGCCCATTGCCCCCAATTGGCCGCGTTCAGCGCGGAGGTGGCCGAGCAGGTGACGCACGACGCCAAGTACTCCGGCTACGTCGCACGGCAAGAGATCGACGTGCAGCGGCAGCGCCGCCTGGCCGAGAAGCGGATTCCGCAGGGCTTTGATTTTGCAGCCATCGCGCAATTGCGCGTCGAGGCCCGCGAGAAACTGGTTCGCATCCAGCCGCGCACGCTGGCCCAGGCCGGGCGCATCAGCGGCATCACGCCGGCCGATCTGGCGCTGCTGATGATCCATCTGAATTAGTGCGCCGGCCGCCACCACGGACGGCGGTACGAGCTGCATTACGAGCCGCGACCGTAAGGGAGCCGAGGTCTCCCGAGCGGCGGTGGACTTGGTACGCTGCGCAACTTGTACCGCTCAGGTAAAAGATTGGTCCTGGATCATCACGCAAAAAAGCGTCGGCAGGAGCCCAGAAAAACCCTGGCGGTCTTCGAGTTCGATTTAATTAAGTCTTGTTAAGACAACAACTTAACAGAAGGAGATCGATATTGACTCGACTTGGCCAAACGATATAATTCGGGCGTTGGCAAGTTCGGCAATCTTGGAAAAGCCGGATAGGCCTGCTGAATACGGAATGTTCGGGGGGTGAACGGTTTACGGATATCGCGTGCTAAGGCTAAAAGGCGTACCACGGAGGTTTAGGAACTCTCGCCCGTTCGGCCGGCAGGCCGGCGCGGGAGTCCCGCTTAAACTAGCCAGAGCCATCGGCTAGGGAGAGGGGTGGTTGGCACCTATGAAAACAGTGTTTACGACGGGCGAAGCAGCGAAGATTTGTAAAGTCAGTCAGCAAACCATTATCCGTTGCTTCGATTCGGGGCAATTGAAGGGTTTTCGGGTCCCGGGAAGCCGGTTTCGCAGGATTCCCCGCGACCAGTTGTTCCATTTCATGCGCGACAACGGCATCCCGACCGATGCCCTCGAGAGCGGCAAGCGCAAAGTGCTGATCGTCGACGACGATGTCGAGTTGGCCGAGCTGATTACCGACGTGCTCGAGCGCGACGGGCGGTTCGAGGTCCGAACGGCCAACAACGGCTTCGACGCCGGCATGATGGTCAAGGAATATCGGCCCGACCTGATCGTGCTGGACGTGATGCTGCCGGACATCAACGGCAAAGAGGTCTGCCAGCGGGTCCGGAGCGACAGCACGATGGACGAGGTGCGGATCATCTGCATTTCCGGCATGGTGGAAGAGGACAAGATCGAAGACCTGAAGGCGGCCGGTGCGAACGAGTTCTTGCACAAGCCGTTTGAGGTCGAGGGCTTGGTCGACCGGATGTGCCAGCTCCTGGACATGGAAACCGCCTCGACACGCTAACGTCGCGGTTCGAGGCATTTTGCCGGTACGTGCTTGCACGCGCGGGTGCCATGCCCACGCTTCGTGGGCATGCGGGCTGCGGTCGGCTTGAGCGCGCATGCCCACGCGGCATGGGCATGGCACCCAGCATGCAGTGACACACGGCATGAACCCGCACAGCGTCACTCCGGAGCAGCTCGCGGTTACGCCCGAGCAGCTTGCGGCGTTGCTTGCGCGGTTGGAACTGCTCGAGCATCGCTTCCAGGAAACCCTGGAGTCCGAAAAACTCGAGTCGCTGGCCGAGTGGGCGGCCGGTGCGGGCCACGAGATCAACAATCCGCTGGCTGTCATTACGGGCCGGGCCCAGTTGCTCGCGCGCGACGAACCGGATCCCCAGCGCCGCCGCGAACTGGCCGTGATTCGCACCCAGGCGCAGCGCGTCCACGAGATGATTGCCGATCTCATGCTCTTTGCCCGGCCGCCCGAGCCGGAGCTTCAGCCGTGTCCGCTGGCTGAACTCTTGGAGCAGATCGTCCGCGAGCTTCAGCCCCGGGCTGACGAGCACCGGGTGCGGGTGC
>DATCFX010001242.1:0-2069 GCA_036509275.1 Pirellulales bacterium
TTACGGCTTGCAGGTGCTGGCCTGGCAAGTGGGTCGCGACGGCGATGCGAGTTTTGCCCGGGCCGAGGATCCGGCCGCGGCCTGGCAACCGCTGGCCGAGCGCGTGCGGCGCGTGGCCGGCGATGTCGAGATCGGCAGCTACTGGCCGCCCGCATTGTCCGGCAAACCGCAGGGCCGGCCGCCTTGGCCGCTGGTCTGCCTGGCGCGCGAGCGGGCCGAATCCGACGACGAACTGGCCGATCGACTGGCCAAAATCCGAAGCCAGGGCGCGAATGTCATGCTCGACATGCAGGCCGACGACGCGGAGGCCGCGGACACGGCGCAAGCGGCCAGCGAACAGGCGGCCGGCCTCATCCACCGCATGCTGGCGGCCAAAGTCGCCGGCGTGCAGTTCATCGGTTTCGAAGATCCCTTGGATCCAAACCGCGGCATGATCGACCGCCAGGGCGCCTGCCAAGCGCGGCTGCTGGCTTGGCGCACGGCTGCCTGGGCCATGGGACCCGGCCAGTACGCCGGGCATCTGGCGATGCCCGGCGGCAGCCGCTGCGAGGTGTTTCTCGACGACGGCCGGGCGATGCTCGTGGTTTGGAACGACGTGCCGACGCAGGAACGCTTGTACCTGGGGGCCGCGGCTGAAGTGGTCGACGCGCTCGGCTGGCGCCAGCAGATTCGTACGCATCAGGGCCAGCAGACGATCGAGACCGACCGGCTGCCGCGGTTTATCAGCGGCAGCGATGCCGAAATCGCCCGCTGGCGGATCGCCAGCCACTTGGAATTCGAGCGGTTCCCGACGATGTTCGGGCTCAAACGTCGCGATACGCTCGAGGTCACGAACACGTTTGCTCAAGCGGTCGCCGGCCAGGTGACGATCGTGCCGCCGCCAGGCTGGAAGGTACACCCTCCACGGATCGAATTAAAAATCCCGGCCGGCCAGCAGGCCAGCCTGCCGTTCGAGCTGTTTATTCCGCTGGCGGGGACGACCGGCTCGCATCTGCTGCGCTTCGACGTCGAGGTGCAAAGCGAGCCGCGACGCCGCTTCGAGGTGTACCACCGCGTCGTGCTCGGTGACGAGCACTTGCGGTTGGCGGTCCGCGCGTGCGTCAATGCGGCCGGCGAGTTGGAAGTGACGCAACGCTGCGAAAACACGTCGAGCGAAGCCGTGACGCTGCGCTGCAACCTGTTTGCGCCCGGCGAGCGCCGCTTGCGATGGCAGGTCCCGAACCTCGCCTCGGGCAGCGACGAGCACGTCTACCGCTTGAGCCACGGCGAGCGATTTCGGGGTCAAACGCTCTGGGTGCGGGCCGAAGAAGTCGGCGGCCCACGCGTGCTCAGCTACCGCTTTGTGGTCGCAGGCTCCGCACCGCCTGAAGTTCAGCAGGACCACCAGCCTGGCGACCGGACCGCGCGGGCGATTTGGTAGGACCGCGTCATCCTGTCATCTCCCGCGACGGGCCTTGCACAAAAACCGGTTGCTTGGGTCGAGACCAAAACAATCGAATTCAAAACAATTGAACAGACGGCTCTGATGATTACCCCGGGAGTTCGTGCGGCGGAGTTAGAGAAGGGCGCACGCTGAATCACCGATCCGCCGGCGACGAGAAAGGCGCAAGGGCAAACGTGGCAGGAACCTGAACGCGAATGGGCGGCAGGACTCCAGCGCTCAATCCTTCAAATTAAACAATCGCTTAAATGCTTCCAGCAATCCGTGGGGCACGCCTTGCTTGGCTTCGTCACGCAGAACGTCACGCACCCCGTGCGTGACACAGGTCCTTGACGGCTTGCGGCGCGCGCTGTCGCGTCACGCACGCAGGCGCGTGCATGACCTACGGGGCTGGAAGCCGCGCGTTGCTCTGTTCAGCGTGGGCGGCCCTTCGGATCGCCGGAATGGGTGTAAGAAACGGCCGAGCGGCTGGCCTCGAGAGCACGCTACGACCGCCCGGCCGCCCGCGAAAGCCCACAAACGAGTGATGCCCCCTGGTATGTCCCCAAAAGCCTTAAAAAACAATAAAAAAGGACCAGCCCAGCGCTTCTATTGGAGGAGTTTGCCCAACCTTCAAACAGGAGACGCG
>DATCFX010001243.1:0-2316 GCA_036509275.1 Pirellulales bacterium
CCCCTACCGTTTTGGGATGCAGGCTTTATGGGCAAAGCGGGCCACGGGCGTGTGTTCAACGGTCTCTCCGTAAACACGTTCACTCGCCCAGCCAACGCCAGAGTCGCCTCCAGTCCTCGGCAACAGTAGTTGCGGGCTGGGGTTTGAACACCGGGAGCTCTGGGACCTGCGCTTTGCCGCAATGTTGACAAATTGGAAACGGCGTAAGCTTCGGCCCATTCAACCGCCCGCCGCAATTCGGACAGAGAGGTCGGCTATCAAGGATGCCGGCGGCTACAATCCCCAGCGGGCCAAAGAAGAGCCCGAGGAAAAGCCCGGCCGCCCGACAGTGCCCTTGTGCCCCGACATCGCCCGCGAACCCGATGCAGACGACCCAGCCAAGTAGGACAGCAGCCCAGGCCCAATTCGCGCCCATAATGCCCTCAGAGTACAGGACCACAATATCGTAGGTTATTTTTCGTCATTCGAACCGGTGGGGTGGCGGCCGGCGACAATTTATCGGGCAATTCGGCGAGCCAGACTATTTGTCGAGACCCGCCCGGGGCGATTACTACGCCAATTCGTAGCGGGCGTTCGGTGCCGCGCGATCCGCTTCGGCGTTTTCATTGAGCGAAAGCACCGGGTGGTGCCTCCGCGACGATTCGGAAGCCTTACGAATTCCGCTGCGGGATGCCCGGCTTAGAATAGCGAGACGAGCGGTTCGCCTTCGGCCAGGAGGTTGAAGGTGCGGCCGTCGCGGTCGGTGGCTTCGAGATCGCGGACGCCCATGGCGCGATACACGGTCTTGGCGATGTGCGCCGGCGTGATCGGATGGCTGGCCGGGCGCTCGCCGCGGCGATCGCTCGAGCCGAACGCCTGGCCGCCGCGAATGCCGCCGCCGGCCATCAACACGCTCATGCAGTGCGTCCAATGATCGCGGCCGGCGCCGATGGTACCGCCCGAGCGGATGTCGCCGATTTTTGGCGTGCGCCCCATTTCGCTCGTGACCAGCAACAGGGTCTCGTCCAGCAGGCCGCGCTGTTGCAAGTCTTCGATCAGGGCCGAAAACCCACGATCGAATTCCGGCAGCAGGTGCTGGCTCAGGCAGTTGAAATTATTGCCGTGCGTGTCCCAGCCGCCAGCGCTTCGGCATTTGCCGGCGAGTTTGTCGTCTCCCATCCAAAAGACGGTGATAAAAGGCACTTCCGCCTCAACCAGCCGGCGGGCCAGCAACAGGCTCATGCCGTTGACCGTCTGGCCATAGCGCTCGCGCAGTTTCAGCGGTTCGCGCGAAACATCGAAGGCGGCCGTGGCACCGGACGAGGCCAACAGCGAGAAGGCTCGCGCTTGCAATTGCGACCATTTGCGGCCGGCGGCCTCGGTATCCAGCGCGCGCCGCGAATCGTCGAGCGTGCGCAGCAGCGCCTGGCGGCTGCCCAGGCGATCGGCCGTGACGTCGCCGTGCAAGACCAGGGCGGGCGCTTTGAATTCGAGCGGCCGATCGATGGCGCCATAGACGTACAGCGGGTCGTGCTCCACGCCCAGCCGCCCGGCGAATTGTCCCGGCCGAGTGTACGGCGCACGGCTGGGCATGTGCGGCAAGGTGATCGCCCCGGGCAGGTCGCCGCGCTTGGGCAGTCGCGAACTGGCCACGCAGCCCAGGTAGGGCCAGTCGTCGGCCAGCGGTGTGCGGTTGTTGCCCAGCGATAGAAAGCTGGGATCCGCGTTGTGCCCGGTCAGATTGTAGTAATAGCCGGCGTGATGATCGTTGGTCGAAACCGTGGCATTGATCGAGCGGACCACGGCCAGGTGCTGGGCCTGCCGGGCCACCAGCGGCAGATGCTCGCACAGTTCCAGTCCGGGGGCCGTGGTGGCGATTGGCTCAAACGGCCCGCGATATTCGGCCGGGGCCTGTGGCTTCATGTCCCAGGTGTCGACATGCGACGCGCCGCCGCAGAGAAAAAACAGGATCGTCGATTTTGCTTTTCCGAGCCGCGCGGGCTGCGCCTCGTCGCCCGCGGCCAGCGCCGGCCGGCCAAATCGCAAGCCGGCAAAGCCTGCACCGGACGCCACTAGAAACGCCCGGCGAGACAGCGGCCCGTCCTGGCCACGCCGCCACGCTCGAGCGGTCGGATCGAATAGTTGGTGCGGCATGGTCATCGCCAGCTCCAGGTGGGATGTTTGCGGAGCACTGGGAGAGCACGGCCGATTGTATCAACGCCTGCTGATGCGATCAACCCGGATCGCCGGATCGGGGTGACCGGATCACGGCTTGATGAAGTTGGCGGTCCAGGCGGCGATTTGCTCAGCGGTCAGGCTTGATGGCGGCAATTTGCG
>DATCFX010001244.1:0-1491 GCA_036509275.1 Pirellulales bacterium
TTTCGCGCCACCAACTGTTTCGATTCGCCAGCGTAGCGACCAATTCGGCGCTGGAAGCCGAACCCAAACGCGGCGGCTTGGGCACTTGGAAACCGGGCGGCGCCAGCCGATACAGCCGGCCCCGGTCACGGCCGCTTTCCAAATCGAGAAACGCCTTGATGTCGTCGGGGATCGACCAGGGATGTTCGATCGTCTCGCGGTACATGTCCAGCACGTGCAGCGTGCCGTCGGGCGCGTTGACGAAGTTCACCGGCCGGAACCAGTTGTCGGTCGACCGTACAAACTCGGTCTGCGGATCGGCGCGGCGGGCGACGAACGTCACGCCGTCGGGCTCCAGCGTCTGCCGGTGGACCAGGTTGCCGGAAACTTCGCCCATGAACAGGTTGTCGCGATAACGAGCGGGATAGGCGGCGCCGCGGTACACGGTGATGCCGCTGGTGCTGGTGATGTAGCCCTCGGCCGCCGTTTCGCTGCGCGGGTAGCGGCCATCGGCTTCGCTGGCCCAACGCTCGGCCCGCACGGCACGCCAAGGCTCGGGCGGGCTGATGCGATACACGGGAATATGGTCGCCCCCCTCCGACACGTCGTGAATCGCCGAGGCCACCGGCAGGTACGGATTGCGAGCCAGATAGCGACTGGGCAGCAGCACGTGCTGCGATGGATTGCGGATATTACAGACAAACCGATTTCCCCAATCGTCGAAGCAATTGCCGAAGCGGGCACCGCCGGAAATCGTGACGAACTTCTCATCCAAGGGACTGAAGCGGAAATCCGCCCGCGACAGGGTCACCGGCTGGCCGCCGGAGGTCAGCGACGAAATGCTGCCGCCGTTGCTGGAGCCGGCGCCATAAATCTCGTTGTCCAAACCCCAGGCCAGGTTGTTGATCACCGCCTGCACGTTGAACTTGCGAAACCCGGTAAACACTTTGCGGCGCACGTCCGCGCGGTGGTCGCCGTCGGTGTCTTTCACGTACCAGATGTCGGGCGTCCCGGCGATGTAGGCACCGCCCCGGTACAGGGCAATGCCCGTGGGCCACGACAACTGGTCGGCGAGCACATAGCTCTGGTCGAACGTGCCGTCGCCGTCGAGGTCTTCCAGGATGCGGACGCGGCCCAGCGGCAGGTCGGCCTTTTTCTCCTGAAAGGGCACGTCCTTGGTCTTGTCGGTGTACGGATAATCGCTCATTTCGACGACCCACGCCCGGCCGTTTTCGTCGTAGGCCATGGCCACGGGATCCATCACCAGCGGTTCGGCGGCAATCAATTGCATCCGAAAGCCGTCGAGCGACTGGATGGTTTTTTCGGCCGCCGCCGGCTCGGTGGGAGGGATCCGCGGCAACTGCTCTTTAAGCACCGCATCCGGCTCGGCGGCTGATGCGCAGGCGATCGCGATTGCCAGCGCGAGCGCCGCGAGAACATTGCGGCGGGGGACATGCATAATAATTGCTCTCGGCTGCGGAGTTAAGCGACAAGCCCGCCGTTTTGGTTTCG
>DATCFX010001245.1:0-2701 GCA_036509275.1 Pirellulales bacterium
GTGTATTGCACACATACCATGTCGCCGGCGACGCGCTGGCAGGCGAAGATGCGCAACCTGGAATTGCTGGACCTGGCGCGCATGATCCGCGCCGAGCACGACCCGGTGGTGCTGGCCGGCGATCTCAATTCGACCGGCTGGTCGCCGCTGTTTGCCGATCTGCTCGCTGAGGCCCGACTGCGGGACAGCCGGCAGGGGTTCGGCGTGCAGGCCTCGTGGCCGGCCGATTTCATGGTCTTGGGCATTCCCATCGACCATTGCCTGGTCTCGCCCGAGATCCAGGTGCTCGGCCGCCGCGTGGGCGAGCCGGTCGGTTCGGACCATCTGCCGATCCTGATCGAGCTGCGCTTGCCGGCCGGCGATACGCGGCAGTCCATGCGCAAACCGAGCCCTAGCTAGTGCCGATGCCCGGCCATCGTGTGGGCCTGGGCTTTTGCATCCTCGGCTTCCTGGATGCGGCCGGCACGCTGGTAGGTGACGCTCAAGGCCGTGTAGCTAAACGGATCGTTGGGCTCTTGCTGGCAGGCCGTCAAGGCATGGCGGATCGCATCCTCGTGGCGGTTGGCTCGGCCGCATAGTACGGCCAAGGCCCGATGCGCCAGCGTGTAGGTGTTGTCCTGCGTGAGCAGTTCCTCGAGCTTGGCGATGGCTTCGTCCTGCTTGCCTTGGTCCTTGAGCCGATCGGCCGCGTCGTACATTTCTTCGTTGGTAGGCATAATAGCGGGCTCCTACTGGCAGGCTGGCTGATGCGGGGAATATGGCCGGTTGGCGGCAGCTAGTTGCCGAGTGTAGCAGGTCGGGCCGGCGCGGACAGCCCCCGCACCGAACGCGACGTACGGGATATTGCACAAGCCCATTTGGGCGAATGGTTTCCGGCCTGCGGGGGAGACGCATGCACTGGGCAAAACGGCAGAACTGCATTTCCGTCTGGACCGTTGCAATTGAAACAGCCGATATAGGTAGCGGGGGACAGTGCACCTTTGAGCCGGGTGCTGCCAGCGCGGATGGCCCCCAATGCCTTGCCATGCCCTCGCGAGGTTCCCGCGGCTCGGGGAAAAAACAAGCCACAACGGCCGATGGGCAGCACTTAATTTACCGAGGAAGCACTGCGTGGCCATCCATCCCCTGGCCGTCGTCCATCCCCGCGCTGAGCTGGGCGGCGACGTCGAAGTCGGCCCATTCGTGATCATCGAATCCGAAGTCAGCATCGGCAACCGCTGCCGGATCGACGGCTTCGCCGTCATCAAGCAAGGCACCTCGCTGGGCAGCGACAATCATGTGTTCGAGCGGGCCACGATCGGCGGCCTGCCCCAGCATGCACACATGCCCCAGCGCGTCGGCCTGCTGGCGATCGGCTGCGGCAACACGATCCGCGAAGGTGTGACCATTCACCGCGCGCTGCACGAAGGCCGCTCGACCCACGTCGGCGACCGCAACCTACTGATGGTGGGCACGCACATCGCCCACGACTGCCAGGTGGGCAACGACACGATCTTTGCCAACAACGCCATGCTGGCCGGGCACGTCACGGTCGAAGATCGGGCCTATCTCTCCGGCAACGTGGCGGTCCACCAGTTTTGCAAAGTCGGGCGGCTGGCTATGCTCGGCGGCCTGGCGAGAGTCGTCAAGGACGTGCCCCCCTATGTCACCGTTGACGGTCAGACCGGCTGCGTCGTGGGGCTCAATAGCGTCGGCTTGCGGCGCAACGGCTACACGACCGCCGAAATCGTCCAGCTCAAAGCGGCCTACCGGCTGATCTACCGCAGCGGCTTGAAGTGGCAGGAAATCGTGGAGCGACTGCAGACCCAATTCAATACCGGGCCGGCCGCCGCCTTCGGCGAGTTCATGAACCACGTCAGCCGCGGCATCGTGGCCGAGCGCCGCTTGCCGCCCGGAGCGGCCCTCAAGATCAGCGAAGAAGCCGTCCCCGCCGCCGTGCAATTCCGCGCGGGCTGAGCAGCGGCTCGCGGATCAACGCCACTGGTCACCGGGCGAATTTGGTTGTTTCGCTTCCGTACGGTAAAATACGGACATGACAAACGACTCGACCTATCACGAGGGTTCGGACCGGTCGGCGACCATCAAGGCCGAAGACATCGCTCCGGCGGCACGCGAGTGGGTGGCGAGCGTGCTGCAGATTGATCTAAGCGCCGGCGACGAGTTGACGCTCGCGCTGCGTCGCGCGGGCTTAGACGAGCAAACGTCGCGGCGAGCGGATGCCCGCAAGCAACTGCTCGCACTACTGGCCCAGATGGATGAAAAAACTCGCGGCGTTGCCGACGCGGAAATGGACGAGGCCATCGAAGAGGCCATGCGGTCCATATGATTCTCGCGACGGCCATTACCGGACAGGCCGACGCGATTTGTACCAGGGACCGGCAGCGCAGCGCGCGACCGGGATCGGAGTAACCCCGCGACCAGCGGTCGCGACTTTGTGACACGGGCTTGTTGGCCGTCGTTATTTGCCGGCGGCTTGGGCCACCGCGGCTTGCGCGGCGGCCAGGCGCGCGATGGGCACGCGGAACGGCGAGCAACTGACGTAGTCCTGGTTGATGTCGTGACAAAACATCACGCTGGACGGATCGCCGCCGTGCTCGCCGCAGATGCCGATCTTCAAATTCGGCCGCGCCTTGCGACCGGCCTCGACCGCCAGCCGCATCAGCGCGCCGACCCCCTCGCGATCGATCGTTTGGAACGGATC
>DATCFX010001246.1:0-2059 GCA_036509275.1 Pirellulales bacterium
GAGCCGGACCAGGCGGCCGAGCTGCTCTACAAAATGGCGCGGCAGTATCAAGCTGGCGGACGCTGGGATCTGGCCTTCGAGATGATCGATCTGCTCATCACGCGCTACCCCAACCACGCTTTGGTCGAGCCGGCGCTGGTTTGGCTGATGCAAAGTCTGGCCAGCAGCGAAGTCGCCTGGCACTCGGCCTCGGGCAGCCGTCTGCCGGCCGCCCCGCCAGCCATGTCGATTGAACAGCCGGCAAAACCGGGAGTGGCACCTGCCCCAGTCCCGACCGACAATCGCAGCGAGCAGGCCCTGGCGATTGCTCGGCTGCTGGAACAGCGCTGGGCCGCGGCCTATGCGGAGCCGGCGGTGCAATTCCCGCTGGCGGCCCTTTACCGGCGGCAGTTGCCGCTCGAGGGAGCCGATAAGCTCTATCGCAATTTCGCCAGCGGCCGGCCGCACGATCCCTGGTGGAGTTGCGCCGCTGCGCAGCTTTGGCTGCGCGAGCCGGTCGACGAGTGTCCCAAGCCGATCTGGCACGCGGCCGTGGCTCGTAGCAAGCCGCGGCTGGATGGTCGGCTGGACGACGCGATCTGGCTGTCGGCCAAAGCCGTCGAACTGCACAGCGGCTTGAACGACGATCGCGATTGGCCGGCCCGGGCGCTGGCCGCCGTCGACGACCAGTTCCTGTATCTGGCCGTCGAGTGCCGCGACGCGCCCGGCTGCCAGTACACGCAATCGACCGCCCAGCGCCCGCGCGATCCCGATCTAGCCGATCGCGATCGGGTCGAGATTTATCTCGATCTGGACTGCGATTGGGTCAGCTATTTTCGGCTGGTGATCGACCATCGCGGCTGGGCCGCCGAAGACTGTTGGCACGACGCCAGTTGGAACCCACGATGGTTCGTGGCCGCCGAGCAGCATTCCGGCGGCTGGACAGTCGAGGCGGCGCTGCCGCTGGATGCGCTGGGCCGCCAGCGGCCGAAATCGAAGGACGTGTGGGCCGTCGGCATTCAGCGCATCGTGCCCCAAGTCGGCTTCCAATCCTGGAGCACGCCGGCCGCCGTGAAACCAATCGCCGAAGGTTTTGGGCTGCTGATGTTTGATTAAGGTTCGAACGAAAAATAACTTCCGTTTTTGCCGGCCCTTCTCCCTGCCCTCTCCCGCAAGGGGCGAGGGGTTTGCGGAGAAGTTATTTTTCGTTCGATCCTAACGTCGTGAGCGCGGCATCTTGCCGAGGTATGGCCGCGGGCGTAACCTGAGCGCCGGCAGGACGGCGTGCTCGGGCACCTCAGCAAGGACCAGCGGCAATGGGATTCCTCGTCGGCACGGATGAAGCGGGCTATGGCCCGAATCTCGGTCCGCTGGTGATTTCGGCCACAGTCTGGTCGGTGCCCGACGAGGCGTTGGGCTGCGATCTGTACCGCGTGCTGCGCAAGGCCGTGGCCGGTCGGCCTCCCGCCGCCGCGCGGCATCACCAGGGCCGCGTGGTCCTGGCCGATTCGAAAACGCTTTACAATCCGGCCCAGGGGCTGGGGCTGCTCGAGCGGGGGCTGCTGGCCGTGCTGGCCATGCTGGATCATCGGCCCAGCCGCTGGCAGCAGATGTGGGAGCTATTGTGCCCCGAGGCCGCCTCCGAGCTGACCTCCGCCCCCTGGTTCTTGGATTACGACGACGGCCTGCCGCTGGTCGCCAACGTGAAAGATCTGGAACGGGCCGCCGCACGGTTGCGCGATTGTTGCGAGCAAGCCGGCGTGCGGCTCGTCTCGGTCCGTTGCCGGGCCGTATTTCCCGAGGAATTGAACCGCTTGCTGGCCGAGCACGGCAACAAAGCGGCCGCGCTGAGCCATCTGACGCTGGCCCTGCTCAGTTCCGTGCTGGGCGCACTGCCGGACGGCCCGGTGGCCGTGACATGCGACAAACATGGCGGGCGAAACGCTTACGGCAGTTTGCTCCAGTGTTATGCCGACGACTGGCTGGTCGAAGTCTATGGCGAAAGCCGGCAGGCCAGCGTCTATCGCTTCGGGCCCGAGCAGCGCCGGGTCGAGGTTTGCTTTCGCCCGCGAGCCGAGCA
>DATCFX010001247.1:0-5595 GCA_036509275.1 Pirellulales bacterium
GGCAAATTCGCGACGAAGACGGCGTGACGGTCGTGCTCACGACGCATCTGCTGGAAGAAGCCGACAAGGTGGATCGGCTGGCGATTCTCAACCAGGGCCGGCTGGTGGCCTTGGACACGCCGGACAACTTGCGGGCCACCGTCGGCGGCGACTCGATCATGATCGACTCGCCCGACCCGGCCGTGCTGGCAGGCGAAGTCGAGGCGCGGTTCGGCTGTGTGGCGAAAGTCGTCGAGGGCCGCGTGCGGCTCGAACAGCCGGACGGGCATCGGCTCGTGGCACAACTGGTCGAGGCGTTTCCCGGCCGCGTGCAGTCGATCACGCTGGGAAAACCTTCGCTGGAAGACGTGTTCATCGACCGCACGGGCCATCGCTTCTGGAACGCGGAGGATGATGGGGCCGCGGCGGGCACGGCACGGAAACCGGTCAAAAAGAAGGCGGGCCGCCGATGACCAGCGTTTTACCACAACAACAGCCGCCAAGGGTTGAGCACGCGGCTTCGGTCGCATGTCCCGCGGCCGTGATTCGTGCGCTGTGCGGCCGCGAGTTGGTGCGGTTCTTCCGGCAGCGCAACCGCGTGATCGGTGCGCTGGGCCAGCCGCTCGTGTTCTGGATCCTGTTCGCCGCGGGACTTGGCCCGAGCTTTCGCATGCCGGGCCAGCAAGCCGGGGTGACCTACGGCGAGTATTTCTTTCCCGGCGTGGTCGTGCTGATCATTTTGTTCACCGCGATTTTTGCGACCATCTCGATCATCGAAGACCGCCGCGAGGGTTTTTTGCAATCGGTGCTGGTGGCCCCGATTCCGCGCTGGTCGATGGTCCTGGGCAAGCTGCTGGGCGGCACGCTCATCGCGCTGGTGCAGGCGCTGGTGTTTCTGGCGTTGGGCCTGGCCGTGGGGCTTAAGTTCACGCTGCTCAGCGTCCTGACCATCAGCGTGTTTTTGTTCATCCTATCGCTGGCGCTCACCGGGCTGGGCTTCATCATCGCCTGGCGAATGGACTCGACGCAGGGCTTTCATGCCATCATGAGCGTGTTTCTGATGCCGATGTGGCTGCTGTCGGGGGCGTTTTTTCCGGCCGGCGCCGGCTGGCTGGGGTGGGTCGTGCGTTTGAACCCGCTCACGTATGGGGTGGCCGGCCTACGCCGGCTGTTATACTGGACCTCGGCCCATGCGCTGCCGGCCGAATTGCCTTCGGCGGCCGCGTGCTGGATCATCACAGGCTTGTTTGCGGCGGCGACGCTGGTGCTCAGTTGGAGGGTGGCGGCGTACCGCACGACGGGAGATTTGCTATGAGCTTTGCCCTGCGGATTTGGTTGTCGATTTTGCTGCTGGCCGTGAGCGGCTACACGGCGTATTCCGGCTGGCGGCTGTACGGGCTGGCCAGCGCTGCCGAGGCAGCCGCTGAGACGCCATCCGAGGCGCTCGAGTTCAGCGTCAAGCCGGGCCGCGAGCCGACGATCCACGATGTCGAGGATCTGAAGTTCACGACCAGCGAAGGCCAGCCGTTCGAGCTCAAGCAGCTTAACGGCAAGGTCTGGCTGGGCAGCTTTTTCTTTTCGAGTTGCCCCGGTCCCTGCCGACAGATCAACCTGGCCATTGCAGGGCTGACCAAGGAACTGGCTGGCAAAGACATCAAGTTCGTGAGCATGACGGTCGATCCCGACAACGATACGCCGCAAGTCTTGCACGACTACGGCCAGAGTTTTGAGGCCGACTTCGGCCGCTGGTATTTTCTCACCGGCAAGTTCGACGACGCCCGCCGCGTCTGCCAGGACGTGTTTGCCATGCCGATCGAGCGCAAGGTGCACACCGAGCGGCTGATCCTGGTCGACCGCTCCGGCCGGCGGCGCGGAATTTACAGCACGGGCGAGCCGGCGCAGATGCGGGCGCTGCGGAAAATGATCGACAAGTTGCTGGTTGAAAAGACCGCTGCGGCCGATGCGCCCTCGGGCAAGGATGCGCCGGTCGGCAAGGACGCATCGTGAGCGGCGTGAGCTTGGCAGTGCCGCTGGCGCTAAGCTTGCAGGGCCTGCCGGCGGTCAACGCGCTACTGAATGCCACGGCCACGGTCTTGCTGATCGTGGGCTACGTGTTGATCAAGCGGCGGCACGAACTGGCCCATCGGCGGACGATGTACGCCGCGTTTGTCACCAGCAGCGTGTTCCTGGCCTGCTATCTGGCGTATCACTACGATGTCAAAAGCCGGACCGGCGCCAGCGGCATGCCGTTCACGGGGCCGCCGCCGATCAGCTATGTCTACTACACGATCTTGATTACCCACGTGGTGCTGGCCGCCACGGTGCCGGTGCTGGCCCTGCGGACCATTTACCTGGGACTGCGCGACCGCCGCCAATCACACCGCCGACTGGCCCGCTGGACATACCCCATTTGGTTGTATGTGTCCGTTACCGGGGTCGTGATCTATCTGATGCTGTACCACCTCTACCCAGCGGCCGAAAAAAGTCCTACAATGTCGGCGCCTGGCCGGCCGATCCTTACCTTGAACCGGTGACGGCCGACCGGTCGGCTGGTTTGCGGAGGCTTGGACTTACTTGCGGAGATCGTGTTTCCTCGCGGAGACTCGGCTTTCTTGCGGAGACCTGGCGATGATTGCTCATGCGGATCGCAGATGGACGCTGGCGAGTTGGGTGGTGATGGCCTTGGCCATTTTGTTGGTCTTAGCGCTGTCCCAGGCGGCCTCGGCTTGTCCCACGTGCAAGGCGGGGCTGGCCGCCAATGACCCCACGCACGGCGACCTGGTGTCGGCCTATATGTGGAGCATCCTGTTTCTGATGGCGATGCCTTTCACGGTCTTGGCCAGTTTCAGCGGCTACATGTACTGGCTCGTGCGACAGGCTCGCAATCGACCGAAGCCCTGCGGCCAGGCAGCCGCCACGGCCGAAGTTGCCAGTGCCGGCGAGCTTTCGATGCCCGGCGATCTGCCCGCGCCGGCCAGCGAATCGCGCGAGCTCATCAGCGTTTGATCTGCCACTGCCGGCCGGCGTTGGGTGCCATGCCCACGCCGCGTGGGCATGCGGTTCACGTTTGGTTCCAGTGCGCATGCCCACGCCGCGTGGCTATCGCACCCGGCTCACGAACCGCGCTACACGTCGTCCGATTGCTGCGCGGCGTGACGGTCGGCGCGATCGCCCTTGCGAATTGCCTGGTCGATGATCCTGTGCGCAGCCTGATCTTTTTCGGGTTCGCGGGCATCCATCAGCTCGTCAAAACCGATCCACAGGCTCCGCGCATAACGGAAAAACCAGAGCGGAAACAGCAGGCAAAACGCCATCAGCCCGTAGAGCAGCGTTTCCTGCTGCACGCCGAGGAAAAAGCCGGCCATGTAGGCGGCCGTGACGATCAAAGCCGTCAGCCCATAGTTGAAATAGATCGAGCCGAGGAAGTAGCCGGGCTCGCGATCAAAAGCCAGGTTGCAGTCGCTGCAATGCGAGTGCATCCGGAACCAGCCCACGAAAAGTTTTCCCTGGCCGCAGCGCGGGCATCGCAAACGCAGGCTGCGGCGGAGGAAGTTGACAACTCGCATGGGCGGGGTGATCGCAGGTTAGGGGCCGCGGCGTGGGGCAGGTCGTTGGCCGAGGGCTGACGGCTGGCCGGGCCGGCAAGTTGTGCCGCGACGGCCACACGTTATTCTATGGCTGCCGGCCATGCCTTGGTTTTTTTCCGATTTGTGGGGCTCGTGAGTCGATGCGAGTTTTCGGACGCCTGTTACAGTTTGTGGCCCTAATTGTGCCCCCCCTGTCGATCGTCCTGCAATTGCGCGACGCCATCAAAGCCAACACCATGCTAGTCATGCTGGTGGCGGCCGTCAGTCTGTTTTACATCGGCCGACTGGCGGAAGGCTACGGCTCCCGCTGAGCAGGGCAGCGGGCCTTGCAACCGCGCCAGTCGATCGTGGCGGCCCCTCCGTCGGCGCCCGCTGCGCATACCAATACTGGTTGGCCCACCGGCGCAGCTTCCACCAAATGCTGCATTCGCCTATACTTATGGAGACCAAATCTGTCTGAAGCCGGGCCCAGCGCCCGGCCCTTTCCATGCCGGCGCCGGGCATGGCGCAGTTTTGGAAAACTGCCGGTTTCGAGAAGTGGAAGGTCTGCCGATGCGCCGGCTCAGACATCTTAGGATCGCCCGAAAAATAACTTCCGTATTTCCCGGCCCCTCACCCGGCCCTCTCCCGCAAGGGGAGAGGGGCCGCGGAGACGTTATTTTTCGGTCGATCCTTACTTGGCTGCCGCCAGTCTTGGCCCTAGGGCTGTTGCTGGCTGTGGGAGTGCCGGCGGCCCAGGGGCAATTCAATTTGCCGCTTATTTCCGGCATCCCGCCGACCCGCTTCGAACTTTCCGACTCGGTCCACGTGGACGAGGCCGATTCGGCCACCCGCACGCACCTGGAACGGGTGCGGGCCTTCCTGGCCAATCGCCAATGGGACGAGGCAGTAGAAACGCTGCGCCAGGTAATGGAGGAGCACGGCGAAAAGCTGGTGGCCGTCGAGCTGCGCCCCGCCATGGCCGCCTATCTGCACACCCGCGAACTGCGTTACGAACTGAAACACTACCTGAGCCTGCGCGAACTCTGCCAGATGCTCATTTCCGAGCTGCCCGCCGACGCGCTCAAGCTGTATCGCGACCGGGTCGACCCGGCGGCCAGGCGGCTTTACGACGAAGCCGCTAGCAGCGCCGGCGAGGCGGCCTTGCGGCGCGTTGTCGAGCAGTTTTTCGTCAGTTCTTACGGCGACCAGGCCCTGCTCCGGCTGGGCGATCTGGCGCTGGAGCGTGGCGACGAAGCTCAGGCTCGGGCGTTTTGGCAGCAATTGATCCCGGCCGCGGGCTGGCAGCAGGCGTTTGCGGTGCGGCCGGATCGCCGGCCGCCCTGGCTGGTTTATCCCGACACGGACATCGAGCCGGCCGATATCGCGGCCCGGCTGGTGCTCTTGTCCATCTTCGAAAACGCCCAGCAGGCGCGCAGCGAGTTGGAACAATTCCGCACAAAATATCCTGCAGCCCAAGGCCGTCTGGCCGGACGCGACGCAAATTACGCCCAAACGTTGACGGCAATGGCCGAGGCCGCGTCGGGTTGGTCCGCGCCGCTCCCCCCGCCCGGCTGGCCGACCTTTGCCGGCTCGCCCGAGCGGACCCTTCCGGTGAACTCTCGGATCGACGTGGGCGCCGTGCGCTGGCATCGAGAGTTGCCCAAAGCGCCGGCGGTCGATCTGAGTTTTTCGACCCGCCGCGTGGCCGAAGACCACCACGAGCCGTTGAGTTACTACCCGTTGGTGGTCGGCGAATTATTGCTGCTTAACAACCAGTACGAGATCCGGGCCTACAACATTCGCACCGGCGAAGCGGCCTGGGGCCGCGATCCGGTGATCTATCGCGACGAAGAGTTTTCGGCCGAACGCCGGCCGAACCGATCGACCCTCGGCGTGCCGCGTTTCACCATGACGGCCTTCGGCGGCAAGCTGTTTGCCCGGATGGGCAACCCGGCTAGCGGCAGCCAGAACGAGCAACTCGTGCCTTCCGCGCAGGGTTACCTTGTCTGCCTGGATCTGGCGGCCGAAGGCAAGTTGCTGTGGCGGG